>NZ_JBVPVA010000023.1:0-1766 GCF_055612215.1 Actinomycetospora sp.
CGACGTCGGTCTCGATCCGGCCGACCCGACGACCCGCGACCAGGTCATCGCACACGGTGGCGCCGAGGCGATCGCGGCCGCGGTCGAGGCGCATCGGCAGGCGGGCGCCGACCACGTCGCGCTGCTTGGCCGCCCGAGCGGCGATCTCGACGACGAGCTGCGGCGCCTGGAACGCCTGGCCCCCGACCTCCTCGCGGCGGACTGAGGATCCGGCGGGCGCTCAGCTCAGCGGGTCATTGGACACGGAGTGCCAGACCTCGACGAAGCCCCGCGGCTGGCGGCCCAGGAGGGTGCGCAGGATCAGGGCGTTCCCGCCGGGGAAGCCGTGGCGGTCGTACATCGGGAGTCCCGGAGACCGAGACTGCCCCTGTTGGACGGTCGCGGGCTCTAGAGCATTAAGAGCGGAGCCGGGACCGCGTAGAAGACCGCAGCGAGCACCGCCAAGATCGATCCCAGAAAGCGCAGCGAAGTGGCGCCAGCGCGACGCCGTCGCTCAGCCTGCGCGGCGAAGGCCATGGAGACGATGGCGCAGACGGCAAAGACGGCGACCGCGACCGGTCGGAACGCGGCGGACAACACGGCTTCGTTGTAGCAACGCGAGACGCGCGACCGGGAAGCAGCCGGGAGCGCGGCACTCAGACGCGGAGCCAGCCCACGACCTCGACCGTGGCCTCCGGCGCCCGAAAGCGCCCTCGCGGAGGACGTCAATTGCGGGGTGGCGCGAGCGGGGCGAGCGACCTCGCGGCGCCGGTCGAGCCTCGATGCCGACCGTCGACTCCTTCGGGACCCCGCTCGCGTCTGCGGTCAGGAGAGGGTCAAACGCGCTCCGTCACGCGTGAGTCGATCCGCTCTCTCGGCAGCGGACCGCCCCGGACGGCCCGACTGTCACCGGGACGGTACTCGTACACGAGTACTCACCCTTGATTATAAGCGAGTACTCGTGCTTGAGTAGCTCGTGAGCAGCGTGCGGTTGTACATCCTCGGCGCTCTCGCCGAGCACGGACCGATGCACGGCCACCAGATCCGACGGGAGGCGCAGACCAACCGCACTGAGCTCTGGACCGACATCAAGGTCGGATCGCTGTACGCCGCTCTCGGTCGGATGGCCGACGAGGGGATCATCGAGGCCGTCCGCACCGAACGCGCGGGCAACATGCCGGCGCGCACGGTCTACGCGATCACCGATACCGGCCGGCAGGAGCTCGCCGTCCTGCGCGGTGACGCGCTGCGCGAGGTCCACCTCCGTCCCGACCCGGTCGATCTCGCGCTGCAGTACAGCGCCGCCCTCGGCAACGACGCGCTGATCGCCGCGTTCACCAACCGCCGCGCGGCACTGCGGGCTCAGCTCGACACCTGGCACCTGCTCCACGCCGAGGCGCTGCCGCATCTGCGCGGCACCGAGCCCCTCAGCTTCGCTCACACGATCATGCGTCTCGAGGCCGAGATCGCGTGGCACGACCACGTCCTCGCCGAGCTGCCCAGCGCGCTCGCCTCACCTGACCGGGAGACCCCGCTATGACCGACTCACCCCTGCGCGTCCTGATCATCGGCGCCGGTATCGGGGGCCTCGCCCTCGGCCAGGCCCTCGTCGCCGGTGGCGTCGAGGTCCGCATCTGCGAACGTAACCGCGACGCCGCTGCCTGGCTCGACGGGTACCGCCTCAACATCAATCCCGACGGTGCCCGCGCCCTGCACCGGTGCCTGCCGGCGGAGCTGTGGGAGGCCTTCGTCGCCACCTGCCCGACGCCACCGGGAGGTATCTCCTT
>NZ_JBVPVA010000132.1:0-2330 GCF_055612215.1 Actinomycetospora sp.
CCGACCGACTCGACCGTCGCCAGGGGCAGGGCCAGCGCCCGGTCGACGAGACCGGTGCGGTTGGCGGCGAGCAGCTCCTCGCCGAGCACCCCGACCCGCCACCGCGCGGAGCGGTGCAGCACGGCGGCCACCACCAGGGCCGCGGCGAAGGCGAGCGCGAGCAGGTCGACGCGGGCGGTGGAGCGCCCGCCCGAGGAGACCTCGTCGACGAGCGCGCCGAGCAGCTGCGGCCCGACGAGCCCGGCTCCGGTGGCCGCGAGGAAGCAGGCGCTCGTCACCGCCGCCTGCCAGCGGTACAGGCGGAGCACCCCGCGGGCCCAGGCCCAGGCCTGGCGGGGGGACGCGTGGTCGAGGACGGCGGTCACGGGGTGCTCCTCTCCAGAGTGCGGGTGAGGTTGACGACGTGGTCGGCGACGTGGCGCCACGGCGAGCCCTGGGTGAGCACGACCGTCGTGCGGCCGCGGCGCAGCACCGCGACCCGGGCCGCGATCCACGCCTCGGTGTGGGCGTCGACCGCGGAGGTGGGTTCGGAGAGGACGAGGACGTCGGCGTCGGTGAGCAGCACCCGGGTCAGCGCCAGGCGCTGCCGCTGCCCGCCCGAGACCTCCCGGCCGCGTTCGCCGAGGCACTCGTCCAGTCCGTCCGGGAACCCCTCGACGATCTCCGTCGCCGCGGCCGCGTCGAGGGCGGTCCCGACGTCGAGCCCGCCGTGCCCGACGAGCTCGTCGCGCAGCCGGCCCGAGAACCACAGGTCCTCGGGGTGGGCGTGGACCACCCGGCGGCGCAGCGTCGCCAGGTCGACGCGGTCGACCGGTGTCCCCGCGACGTGCCCCGGCGCGGCGGCACCGGGGAGGCGGGCGAGCCGGTCGGCGAGCGCGGCGGCCCCCGCCCCGGCGTCGACGACCGTGAGCGCGCCGGCGGGGGCGTACAGGCCGGTGACCGGGTCGTGGAGGTCCAGCGCCCCCGGTGGGAGGGCGACCGGGTCGGCCGGCGGGTCCAGCAGGGGGCGCAGGCCCAGCAGGTGCACGACGCGGCGGGCCCCCGCCCGGGCGGCCGCCAGCGAGCCGGCCGCCTCGGTCGCCGCGGTGACGGGGACGACGAGGAACGCCGACGCCCCGTACACCGCGACCAGCTCGCCGGGCCCGATCGTGCCGGCCACGGCCAGTCGGGCCCCGAGCCACGTGATGACGACGAGGACCGCACCCGGCAGGAGGACCTCGGCGGCCGCCAGCCACGCGGTGCTCCGCGCGACGAGGAACCCGGCGTCCCGGACCCGCACGGTCGCCTCGCCGACCCGCGCCGCGAACCGCGCCTCGCCGCCGACCCCGCGCAGGATCCGCAGCCCGGCCACGACGTCCGCGGCCAGCGCGTTCACCGCGGTCAGCGCGCCGCGCTGCTCGTCCGTGTGGCGTTGCAGCGGCGCGATCAGCGGGCCGATGCCGACCACGGCGAGCGGGACCCCGACGAGCGCCGCGACCCCGAGCAGCGGGGAACGCGCGACGAGGCCGACGCCGACCACCACGAAGGCCACCACCGAGCCCGCGAGCCGGCCCGCGGTCTCGAAGAGGTTGCCGAGGGTGTTCAGGTCCGACGTCGTCACCGCGGGGACGTCACCGCCCGCGGCCTGGGGCGCGAGCGCGGCGCCGAGCCGCAGGACGTGGCCGCTGACGGTGCGCTGGGTGGCGGACGCGGCGTGCAGCCACATCCCGTGCGCGAGGAAGTCGAGGGCTCCCCCGCTGACCATCTGCGCGACCCCGAGGGCCACGACCAGCGCGACGTCCCGGATCAGCGCGCCGGTGTCGCCCCGGGCCACCCCCGCCTCGACGGCCGCGCCGACGACCAGCGGGATCACCGCGCCGGGCACCAGCCAGAGGGTGCCGACGACGACCGTTGCGACGGCGAGCCCGGGCCGTGAGCGCAGGATCGCGCGCAGGAACCCACCGGGGGTCAGCGGGTCGGGCAGCGTCAGGGACGGTGCGGGATGGGGCCGCCGCGCGGGCGCTCAAGAATCGGGGCGGGGGATCACGCCGTCGACGCTAGGCCGCCACGGGACGGCGGCGCGACCGGTTTATCCGGGTCGGGCAGCGCTCAGAAGGGCTCGACGCTCACGACGCCGGGCAGCACGCGCACGCGCTCGGCGAACGCGTCGCACTCGTCGGTGGTGAGCGCGACGGTGCACGAGATGCAGGAGCAGGACACGCCCTCGTGGACGTCGACGGAGAAGTCCGGGACCCGGTAGCCGAGGTCGCAGAGCTGCGAGGTCAGCGTCATGACGCCGCGCATGCCGCCGGTGGTGACGATCGTCCACGGGCGGGGCAGGCGGGAGGGGC
>NZ_JBVPVA010000155.1:0-1617 GCF_055612215.1 Actinomycetospora sp.
AAGCTGCCCAGCGAGGCCGCCCGCCGCTTCGAGCGCGCGGTGGACCCGGCGGTCGCCCGCGCGGCGACGGACCGGGCCGCGGCGCTGCTCGAGCGCTTCGGCGGCGCCACCGTGGCCCCCGGGGTCACCGACGTCGGGCCGTTCCCCGAGGGCGCCGAGCCGCCGACCGCCCCGATCCGGATGGCGCTGGACCTGCCCGATCGGGTCGCCGGTGTCACCTACGGGCGCGGCGTGAGCGTGCGGCGGCTCGTGCAGGTGGGCTGCGCGGTGGAGGTCGACTCGGCCGGCGGGACGGGGCTCGTCGTGGTCCCGCCGACGTGGCGCCCCGACCTCACGCGCCCCGCCGACCTCGTCGAGGAGGTGCTGCGCCTCGAGGGCTACGAGGCCATCCCCTCGGAGGTCCCGGTCTTCGCCGGCGGCCGCGGGCTGACCCTCGCCCAGCGCCGCCGCCGCCAGGTGTCCCGCGCGCTCGCCGACGCCGGCTACCAGGAGGTCCTGCCCTCGCCGTTCATGGCGCCGAGCGTGCTCGACGCCTTCGGCCTCGACGACGACGACCCGCGCCGGTTAGCCGTCCGGCTCGCCAATCCCCTCGACGCCGACCGCTCGCTGGTGGCGACGACGTTGCTGCCGGGCCTGCTCGACGCCGTCGTCCGGAACGTCTCGCGGGGCCTGCGCGACCTCGCGCTCTTCCACGTGGGCCAGGTGGCCCGGCCCGGGTCGGTGCCCGGGCCCGCGCCCGAGGTCGGGGTGGACGCGCGGCCCTCCGACGCGCAGATCGCGGCGCTGAAGGACGCGCTGCCGGCCCAGCCGATCCGGGTCGGGGCGGTGCTGACCGGCGCCTGGGAACGCCCGGGCTGGTGGGGCGAGGGCCGGCCCGCGACGTGGGCCGACGCCATCTCCGCGGCCCGGACCGTCGCCGCGGTCTACGGCGCCGACCTCACCGTCAGCGCCGACCGGCACGCACCCTGGCACCCCGGGCGGTGCGCCGCGCTGCACGTCGGTGGCGTCCTCGTGGGCCACGCCGGGGAGCTGCACCCGAAGGTGCTCGAGGCTCTCGGCCTGCCGCCGCGGACGTGCGCGATGGAGCTCGAGCTCGACCGGCTGCCGGTCGTCGAGGTGCTCGCCCGCCCCGAGGTGTCGCCGTTCCCGCCGGTGCTGCTCGACGTCGCGCTGGTGGTCCCGGTCGAGGTCCCCGTGGCCGACGTCCAGGCGGCGCTGACCGAGGGCGGCGGCGAGCTCCTCGAGGACGTGCGGCTCTTCGACGTCTACAGCGGCGCTCAGGTCGGCGAGGGCCGCCGCTCGCTCGCCTTCGCCCTGCGCTTCCGCGCGCCCGACCGGACGCTCACCCTCGAGGAAGCCGGCGCGGCCCGCGACCGGGCCGTGGCGCTGGCGGGGGAGCGGTACCAGGCGGTCCTGCGCTCGTAGGCGCGCGTCGCACGCGTGAGCACCCTCCGGGCTATCGGCTCGGAGAGTGCTCACCGGCGCGGAGCGCACCGGCGAGCAACCACCGCAGGCCCGCCGCGTAGGACGCCCGCAGCTCGTCGAGACCCAGCGGCCAGGCGTCGACGGTGCCGGCCACGGCCGCGTCGCCGATCGCGTGCACGACCAGCACCCGGA
>NZ_JBVPVA010000192.1:0-2609 GCF_055612215.1 Actinomycetospora sp.
GAGGTGTGCGGGGGCCGCGCGGGCATCGGTGCGGTGGGCATCGCCTCGGGGGGCGGCGGCACCGTGGGCGGCCGGGTGAGCGCGGTGGGCCGGGCTCCCCCCGGGACGAGGCGCAGCGTCCGCGCGCGCTCGGCGTCGCTCTGGGCGGCGCCGGGGCCGTCGGGGCGCGCGGTGGACCCGCCGGTCTCGCCCGCGCGCGCCCCACCCCTCGGCGCGGCGGGGTCGATCGGCTCGGCAGCGTCCGCCGACATGCCGACCTCCCCTCGTCGCCCCGGCGCGGTCCCGTCCCACGCCTGGATCCGGCCCATCATGACAGAGCGTGCCGTGCGATCGCGAACGGTCCCGGTTTCGTCACTCCGCGTACTGGTCGGGATGTCCGGAACCGGGAAGTCACCATGACTTGAGCGGAATACACTCAACTTCTGGGATGCTGTTCCCGATGTGGTCCGCGCGCGCGTCCCCGGCGCGTCGGCAGCGATCACCCCGACACCGTCCGCACGATCACCCAGCACACGAGACCGGCCCGCCACCGGGCCGCAGGAAAGGCCATCGATGGACTTCTCGCCGACGACGCGCACCCAGCAGGCGGTGTCCGCCGCGGTCCGCGCCGCCACCGCGTCGGGGCACCCGCAGGTGTCCCCGGCCCACCTCGTCATCGCCCTCCTCGACCAGACCGACGGCATCACGACTCCCCTGCTCAGGGCCGTCTCCGCCGACCCCACGGCGGTCCGGGCCGAGACCGAGCGACTCCTCGCCTCGATGCCGAGCGCGACCGGGTCGGGCGTGTCCGCCCCGCAGTTCGACGGGGACTCGGCGCGCGTCCTGACCCACGCCCAGCAGCTGGCGGCCGACATGGGCGACGAGTACGTCTCGACCGAGCACCTGCTCGTCGGGGTGGCCGCCGCCGGTGGCCGTGCGGCCGACGTCCTCGCCCGCCACGGCGCCACGGCCACGGCGCTCCAGGAGGCCTTCGGCAAGGTCCGGGGTTCCGCCCGCATCACCTCGCCCGACCCCGAGGGCACCTTCCAGGCCCTCGAGAAGTACGGACAGGATCTCACCGAGCGTGCCCGCTCCGGAGCGCTCGACCCCGTGATCGGCCGCGACGCCGAGATCCGGCGGGTCGTGCAGGTGCTCTCGCGCCGCACGAAGAACAACCCCGTCCTCATCGGTGAGCCCGGCGTCGGGAAGACCGCGATCGTCGAGGGACTGGCGCAGCGCATCGTCGCGGGCGACGTCCCGGAGTCGCTGCGCGACAAGCGGGTCGTGGCGCTCGACCTCGGCTCGATGGTGGCGGGCGCCAAGTACCGCGGCGAGTTCGAGGAGCGCCTCAAGGCCGTCCTCGGCGAGATCACCGACTCCGCCGGCCAGGTCATCACCTTCATCGACGAGCTGCACACCATCGTCGGCGCGGGCGCATCCGGCGAGTCCGCCATGGACGCCGGCAACATGATCAAGCCGATGCTCGCGCGCGGTGAGCTGCGCATGGTCGGGGCGACCACGCTCGACGAGTACCGCAAGCACATCGAGTCCGATCCGGCCCTGGAGCGCCGCTTCCAGCAGGTGTTCGTCGGCGAGCCGAGCGTGGAGGACACCGTCGGGATCCTCCGCGGCCTCAAGGAGCGCTACGAGGTGCACCACGGCGTGCGGATCACCGACGCCGCCCTCGTCGCCGCCGCGACGCTCTCCGACCGCTACATCACCGCGCGCTTCCTGCCCGACAAGGCGATCGACCTCGTGGACGAGGCCAGCTCGCGGCTGCGCATGGAGATCGACTCGCGGCCGGTCGAGATCGACGAGGTGGAGCGCGCCGTGCGCCGCCTCGAGATCGAGGAGATGGCGCTGGCCAAGGAGTCCGACCCCGCGTCGGCCGAGCGGCTGGTGGCGCTGCGCGCCGAGCTCGCCGAGAAGCGCGAGGAGCTCGACGCCCTCACCGCCCGGTGGCAGGGCGAGAAGGAGACGATCAACTCGGCCCGCGGCCTCAAGGAGCAGCTCGAGGCGCTGCGCGGCGAGTCCGAGCGCGCCGAGCGCGACGGCGACTACGCGAAGGTCGCCGAACTGCGCTACGGGCGCATCCCGGCCCTGGAGAAGGAGCTCGCGGCCGCCGACGAGGCCAGCGCCGCGGCGGGCCCGATCATGCTCAAGGAGGAGGTCGGCCCCGACGACGTCGCCGACGTCGTCTCCGCGTGGACCGGCATCCCGGCCGGTCGCCTGCTCGAGGGCGAGACGGCGAAGCTGCTGCGCATGGAGGACGAGCTCGGCCGCCGCGTCGTCGGCCAGGCCGAGGCCGTCCGCGCGGTGTCCGACGCGGTGCGCCGCACCCGGGCCGGGGTCGCCGACCCCGACCGGCCGACCGGGTCGTTCCTCTTCCTCGGGCCCACCGGCGTCGGGAAGACCGAGCTGGCCAAGGCCCTCGCCGCGTTCCTGTTCGACGACGAGCGGGCGATGATCCGCATCGACATGTCGGAGTACGGCGAGAAGCACTCGGTCGCCCGGCTCGTCGGGGCGCCCCCCGGCTACGTCGGCTACGACCAGGGCGGTCAGCTCACCGAGGCCGTCCGGCGCCGCCCGTACGCGGTGGTGCTGCTCGACGAGGTCGAGAAGGCGCACCC
>NZ_JBVPVA010000218.1:0-1759 GCF_055612215.1 Actinomycetospora sp.
GACGGGTGGCCGATCCCGGAGCGGCCCCGCCGCGCCGGGCCGTCGTGGGGTCCTAGCAGAGGGCGGGACCACGACGCGGCGCTCCACCTGCGCGTTGCGCGCACACTCCAGCAGCCGGAGCGCTCGGTGCTGCACGAACCGATGCGCCGCGCACACACTCCAGCCGCCGGACCGCTCGGTGCTGCACGAATCGGCGCGCCGCGCACACAACCTCCGAGGCGCCGATCCCGCCGGGACCGGAAGGCGGCGACCGCCCGGCGGCGCCCGGCAGCCGGCGACCATGCGGCCGACGGTGCGGGACATCGTCATGCGGCCGGGCCACGACCGGGCGCACACCGGCGCCGGAAGGGCGGTGCTCCGCGCGGCACGCGTCCCACAGGGAGGCACGGCACGCGCGACGGTGTCGACACGGGAGTCGAATGCGGCACGCGTCGGTCCACCCAGCGCCGAGCACGCTGCCGACCGGAGTGTGTGCGCCACGCGTCGGTCCACCCAACACCGAGCACGCTGCCGGCCGGAGTGTGCGCGCCACGCGTCGGTCGGCCGAGAACTGGACCCCGTCCCGCCCAGAATGTGAGAGCCGCGCGTCGATCTCCACGACCTCGAGCGCCGTCCCTGCCGGACCGTGCGGCACGGATCCCTCGGAGGCCGGCTCCGGGATCCGTCCCGCGGCACCGAGTGCGCGGACCCAGGGACCGGCTGTCCCCGGCAACCGGGCGGCACGACCGCCGATGCCGTCGTAGCGTGGCGGAGGTGAGTTCTCCTCGCCCCACCCAGGCCGCCGCTGCGACGGCTGGCACGTCGGCCCCGCCGGCCGGCCTCCCCACCACCCTCGGTGAGCTCCGCGCGAGCGACCACCCCGCCAGGACCGCCCGCGGCGTCCGGGAGGAGCTGCGCGACAACCTGCTCGCCGCCCTGCGCGCCGGCACCAACCCCTGGCCCGGCATCGTCGGGTTCGAGCGCACCGTGCTGCCCCAGTTCGAGCGCGCGATCCTCGCCGGCCACGACGTCGTGCTCCTCGGCGAGCGCGGCCAGGGCAAGACCCGCCTGCTGCGCAGCCTCGTCGCGCTGCTCGACGAGTGGACCCCGGTCATCGCCGGTTCCGAGCTCGGCGAGCACCCCGAGCAACCGATCATCCCCGCGAGCATCCGCCGCGCCACCGTCGAGGGCGACGCTCTCCCGGTCGCCTGGCGGCACCGCTCCGAGCGCTACGCCGAGAAGCTGGCGACGCCCGACACGAGCGTCGCCGACCTCATCGGCGACGTCGACCCGGTCAAGGTCGCCGAGGGACGCAGCCTCGGGGACCCCGAGACGATCCACTACGGCCTCGTCCCGCGTGCCCACCGCGGGATCGTCACCATCAACGAGCTGCCCGACCTGGCCGAGCGCATCCAGGTCGCGCTGCTGAACGTCATGGAGGAGCGGGACATCCAGGTCCGCGGCTACACGCTGCGCCTGCCGCTGGACATCCTGCTCGTCGCCAGCGCCAACCCCGAGGACTACACCAACCGCGGCCGGATCATCACCCCGCTGAAGGACCGCTTCGGCGCGGAGGTGCGCACGCACTACCCGCTCGAGGTCGCCGGCGAGATCGCGCTGATCCGCCAGGAGGCGCGCAACGTCGCCGAGGTGCCCGACCACCTGCTCGAGGTCATCGCCCGCTTCACCCGCAACCTGCGGGGCGCCTCGGCGATCGACCAGCGCTCCGGGGTCTCGGCGCGGTTCTCGGTCGCCGCGTCGGAGACGGTGGC
The DNA here is from genome assembly GCF_055612215.1 of Actinomycetospora sp. Taxonomy (NCBI): domain Bacteria; kingdom Bacillati; phylum Actinomycetota; class Actinomycetes; order Pseudonocardiales; family Pseudonocardiaceae; genus Actinomycetospora; species Actinomycetospora sp. The sequence continues at coordinate 1,752 of NZ_JBVPVA010000218.1, forward strand.
CGCCGCGG
>NZ_JBVPVA010000278.1:0-6181 GCF_055612215.1 Actinomycetospora sp.
CAGCGCGTCGAGGATCTGGGGCACCGCCTGCACGCCCTGGGTCGCGGTGTTGAGGATGCGGAAGCACACCCCGGGCCAGCGACCGGTCGCGACGCTGACGACGTCGTGCTCGGCGGCGCTCGCCCGGCCCGTGACGAGGCCGACACAGCCCGGCAGGCGTGGGAGCCGGCGCTTGCGGGCCGGGTCGAACAGTCCCTCCGCCGCGAGCAGGGCCCGGAGCCGCTCGATGCGCGCGAGGAGCTCGCCGACCCCGACCGCGCGGACCTCGTCGACCCGCAGCGAGAGCGTCCCGCGCCCGAAGTAGAACGAGAACTTGCCGTGGACGACGACCCGCTGCCCCTCGGCGAGCGGCGGGGTCGCGTCCCGGACGATCTGGGCGGGGGCGGTCAGCGACAGCGACACGTCCGCCGCCGGGTCGCGCAGCACGAGGAACGCCGTGCCCGTTCCGGGCCGGGCGCTGACCTGGGTGAGCTGGCCCTCCACCCAGACCGGCCCGAGCCGGTCGATCCACTTCGAGACCTTGAGGGCGACCGTGCGCACCGGCCACGGCGCCTCGGCGGTCGTCGTCACTGCTCGGCGGTGACCGTGGCGATGCGGTTGGTCAGCATGGTCACGAAGGCCGGCCGGTCGGCGTGGGCCGACTCCCAGGCCAGCAGGTCGGTGAGCTGGTCGACCGACAGGCCGCGCAGCCGCGCGCGGACCTGGGGGATCGTCATCGACTCGTACCCGGGCAGCGCGTCGGGGGTGTCGCCCCCGGTGTCCTCCGGGGTGAGCACCGGACGGTCGAGGGGCCGCGCGTGGCCGTTGGTCGACGTGCCCGGCAGGCGTCGCCCGGGCGGCCCGGAGCGGGAGCCGTCCACACCGCTCGCGGGCAGGACGCGGTCGTCGGTGTCGTCGTCGAAGCGCGCCCACGACGGGGCCTCCTCCACGGGGCGGGCGCCCTCGAGGGCGGTGTCGCCCTTGATGGCCAGCTCGGTGACGACCTGCTGCGCGCGCATGGAGAGCTGGAGCACGCGGCTCACGGCGGAGATCGGCAGACCCACGACCGTGCGGGGCAGGGCCTGCACCTCCTCGACCGCGGTCACGACCAGGCCGGCGGCGACGCGCACCGGGAACGGGAGGGAACTCATGCGTCCAGCCTGCCAGCCGACGGCGGGGCTGTGCGAATCGCCACGGCCGCGGGCCGGTCACGGGGCCGTGCGCAACCGCCCCGGGCCGCCGTCGGCCCGTAGGCTCGACGGTATGTCCGTCTCTCCGGGACCCGGCACCACGGCCGTCGCGCACGACGTCGCCGTCTCCGCCGTCGATGGCGCGACCGCGACGCGGCGGGTGCTCCTCGCCAAGCCCCGCGGCTACTGCGCAGGCGTCGACCGCGCCGTCGTCGCCGTCGAGAAGGCTCTGGAGACCTACGGCCCACCCGTGTACGTGCGCAAGGAGATCGTGCACAACCGCCACGTGGTGACCACGCTCGCGCAGCGGGGCGCGGTGTTCGTCGAGCGGACGGACGAGGTGCCCGAGGGCGCCACCGTCGTGTTCTCGGCGCACGGGGTGTCGCCGGCGGTGCACTCCGAGGCCCGCGAGCGCGAGCTGCGCACCATCGACGCCACCTGCCCGCTGGTGACGAAGGTCCACCAGGAGGCCAAGCGGTTCGCGCGCGAGGACTACGACATCCTGCTGATCGGCCACGAGGGCCACGAGGAGGTCGAGGGCACCTCCGGCGAGGCCCCCGAGCACATCCAGGTGGTGGACGGCCCGGACGCGGTCGCCGCCGTCGAGGTCCGCGACCCGGACAAGGTGATCTGGCTCTCGCAGACGACGCTGTCGGTCGACGAGACGATGCAGACGGTCTCGGCGCTGCGCGAGCGGTTCCCGGCGCTGTCGGACCCGCCGTCGGACGACATCTGCTACGCCACCCAGAACCGCCAGGTCGCGGTGAAGGCGATGGCCCCGCAGTGCGACCTCGTCGTGGTGGTCGGGTCACGGAACTCGTCGAACTCGGTGCGCCTCGTCGAGGTCGCCCTCCAGGCCGGCGCCCGGGACTCCCACCTCGTCGACCACGCGGGCGAGATCGACGAGGCCTGGCTCGAGGGGGTCACGACGGTCGGGGTCACCAGCGGCGCCTCGGTGCCGGAGATCCTCGTCGGGGACGTCCTGCACTGGCTCGCCGACCGCGGGTACGGCGAGGTCGAGGAGATCACGACGGCGAACGAGAAGCTGACGTTCTCCCTGCCCCGTGAGCTCAAGCGCGACATGCGTCCCGACGCCGTGCGCTGACGCGCGGCTCGTGGTGCCGGCCGGCCGGTGCCGCTCGGACGTCGAGGGCCGCGGACGTCGAGGGGCACCGGGCGCAGGTTCTGCATGGGCGGGGCCGGCCTGACGTGCTCCTGATCTCGAGCTGATCGACCCGAGCGGGGCCTGACGACCTCAGCGCGGAGGCTCGCCCGGAGGTCGCTCGCGGACCGGGTGCACGCCGGGGGGCTTCGAACCCGGGCCCCGGCCCTCGCGCTGCCGCTCCTCGCGGAGGCGTTCCTCGCGCATCCGGTCCTCCCGGCTGCGGGGCTCACGCGGGCCGGCGGCGGGTGGCATGGTCGTGGCGGGACGCGCCGGGCCCTTCTCGGGCGGGGGTGCGCTGCGCTGGGCCGGCTGGCCCTTCTCGGGCGGGGGCGCGCTGCGTTGGGCGGCCGGGCGTCGCTCGGTGGCGCCGTCCTGCCGCCTGGGCTCACGGAGCGGCCGATCCCGCTCGGGCCGGTCGCGCTCGCGGCGCTCCCGCTCGGCGAGGTCCCGCTCCGCCTGCGCACGCTCGCGCTCGGCGCGGGCGCGCTCCTGGGCCCGCCGGCGGTCGCGCTCGGCCTGCTCCCGGTCGGAGGCCGGCGGCCGCCGGTCCCGGTTGCCCAGCTTGGTCGTCGGACGGTCCCGCACCCCGTCGCCGCGGCCGCGGGATGCTCCCGACGGGCCGGAGCGGACGGGGTCACGCCGGGTCGCGCCCTCGTCGGGGACCCGGCGCCAGCGCTGGACCCGGATACGGACGACGCCGATGAGGACGCACACGACCGTCGTGATCGCCATGGCCGGGAACCCGTTGATCAACGGAGCGCCCACGGCGAGTGCGGTGGAGACGAGGCCCCCCGACGCGGGCAGCGAGCCGGTGGCAGCGACCGCGACCGGCACCGACACGGCCAGCAGCAGGGGCGGCTGCACCATCGGCACGAACAGGTCGCGGCGCTGGACGAGCAGGGTGGCCAGCACGCAGCCGGCGGGGTAGGCCGCGAGGAAGATCCCGCCGAGGCTTCCCGCGCGGACCACGTCGGCCGCGACCCCGCCCGCCGTGAGGACGAGCGCGAGCACCAGGACCGCCCACCACCGCATCCCCCGCAGACCGGGGAAGGCGGAGGCCTCCCCGACCTCGGAGGAGGCGGACGACGGTGCGTCGTCCCGCGTGGTGGTCACCCGATCAACGGTAGCGGGCGGTCGCCACCGGCCCGGGCCCCCTCGTCACCGGCGGCACGCCCGGGTGGTCGCGGGCGCCGCGCCGATCGGCGGCCTCCGCTCAGCCCGTCAGCCGGTGCACCCCCGGGGCCCGCGCCGCGTGCTCCTCCGCTGCGCCGGTCCCGTCCGCACCGGCCGCTCCCTCCGCGTCGTCCTCGAGGGCCACGTCCTCCCCGTCGGGGATGCCGGGACCGCCCTCACCGGTCAGCTCCGGCGCCCCGGGCACCCGAGCCCGTCGGTCGACCTGCGCCACCTCCTCCACCGTGCCGCGCGTGACCGACAGCTCGGAGAAGCGGCGCGCCGTGACCAGCACCCGCGACTCGAGCGAGCCGACGGTGTCGTTGTAGGCCTTCACGCCCGCGTCCAGCGAGCGACCGAGCTTGCCGAGGTGCCCGCCGAGCGTCGCGAGCCGCGCGTGCAGCTCCCGGCCGAGGGTGTGGATCTCGGCCGCGTCGCGCGCCAGCGACTCCTGGCGCCACGCGTGCCCCACGGTGCGCAGCAGCGCGATCAGCGTGGTGGGCGTGGCGACCACGACGTCGGCGGAGAACGCGTGCTCGAGCAGCCCCGGGTCGGCCTCGAGCGCCGCGGAGAGGAACACCTCGCCGGGGACGAACATGACGACGAACTCGGGCGTGGGGTCGAACGAGCGCCAGTAGGCCTTCGCCGACAGCGCGTCGACATGGGTGCGGAGCTGGCGGGCGTGGGCCTGGGTGCGTTCGCGGCGACCGGCCTCGTCCGCGGCCTCGAGCGACTCCAGGTAGGCCTCGCACGGCACCTTGGCGTCGACCACCACGCGCTTGCCGCCCGCGAGGTGCACGACGAGGTCCGGGCGCTGGGCGGTGCCCTCGGCGCCCGCGACCGACTGCCGGCTGAAGTCGCAGTGCTCGACCATCCCGGCAAGGTGCACGACCCGCTCGAGCTGCATCTCCCCCCACCGCCCGCGCACGTGCGGCGTGCGGAGCGCCGTGGTCAGCGCCCGGGTCTCACCGGCGACGCCGCGCGCCGACTCGGCGACCGCCCCGACCTGCTCCCGCAGCCCCGCGAAGGCCGCCTCGCGAGCGGACTCGGCCGAGCGCAGCTGCCCCTCGAGCCGGGTCAACGTGGACGACACCGGGTCGAGCAACGAGGTCATCGCCCGGGCCCGCGCGCCGGCGTCGGCGGCCGCCGAGGAGGCGAGCGCCCCGGTGACCTCCCGCATCCGGGACTCGGCGAGCCGCGCGAAGCTCTCCGAGTTCGCCGCCAGCGCCTCGGCCGACAGCGACGCGAACGCCTCCCGGACCGCCGCGTCACGCCGCCGCTCGGCCGCCTCGCGCTCGCCGGCCGAGCGGCGCTCGGCCTCCAGCTCGGCCCGCGCCGCGGAGGCGGCCGCACCCGCCCGGCGCACCGCCTCGGCCACCGCGGCCTCCTGGCGCGCCGCGGCGACGCGGCTCGCCACCACGGCGCCGCCCAGCGCCCCCAGCAGGGCGCCGAGCAGCAGGCCGAGCAGCACGCCCTCCCCGGTGATCGTCATGGGGCGGACGGTGCCAGAGGGGTCCGACAGTGTGTGGCGGCTCGCCGGTCAGGCCTCCGACGGGGCGGTGTCCTGCGGGCTCCCGGCCACGTGCGCGGCCTCGGCCGCGAGCAGTCCCTCCTTCACCGACAACCCCCACCGGAAGCCGCCGAGCGAGCCGTCGCCGCGCCGGACCCGGTGGTCGGGCACGAACAGCCCGACGGCGTTGCGGGCGCAGGCCTGCGCGGCGCCGCGCGGTGCGAGCGGGCGACCCGCCCGCAGCGCGAGCTCGGTGTAGGACAGCGTCGTCCCGGCGGGGATCTCGCGCATGCGCGCCCACACCTCCTGCAGGAACGGTCCGCCGTACTGGCGCACGGGCAGCATCGCGGCCGGCCCCGCGTCGCCGTCGTGGAAGGCCGCCACGGCCGCGGTCACCGCGCCGAGCTCGGTGCGCTCGAGGATCTCCGCGGGGCGCAGGGAGGGGTGGACGAGCGGGAGGAGCTCGTCGTCGGGAGCGGGCGTCCACCCGGCCGCCAGGACGACGCCGTCAGCGTCGACCACCACGGTGAAGGGGCCGAAGGGGGTGTCGAGGGTGGCGCGGGCGCCGGAGCGGTCGTCGGGCATCTCAGGACCTCCGAGGTCGGGAACGGTGTCTCTCGGGGGCTTGGACGCAGCCCGGGCCCGATCGGCTCCCTCCGGTTTCCGAGGGCCGTCGGACCGGGTCTCTAGACTCGGTGTCGTGAGCCTGACCCTCGGCATCGTCGGGCTGCCCAACGTGGGCAAGTCGACGATGTTCAACGCACTGACCAGCAACGACGTCCTCGCGGCGAACTACCCGTTCGCCACGATCGAGCCGAACGTCGGTGTGGTGCCGCTGCGCGATCCCCGGCTGGACCGGCTCGCCGAGCTGTACTCCTCGGAGAAGATCGTCCCGGCGACCGTGTCCTTCGTCGACATCGCCGGCATCGTCGCGGGCGCGAGCGAGGGCGCGGGGCTGGGCAACAAGTTCCTCGCGAACATCCGCGAGGCCGACGCCATCTGCCAGGTGGTCCGGGTCTTCGACGACGACGACGTCGTGCACGTCGACGGCCGGGTGGACCCGGGCGCGGACATCGAGACCATCTCCACCGAGCTCGTCCTGGCCGACCTGCAGACCGTCGAGAAGGCGGTGCCGCGCCTCGAGAAGGAATCGCGGATGCAGAAGGA
>NZ_JBVPVA010001125.1:0-3542 GCF_055612215.1 Actinomycetospora sp.
ACCCCGTGCCACCGCCTCACCACCGGTGAGGGCCTCAAGGTGCTGCAGTGCGGCGACCCGACCGGCTCGGGGTCGGGCGGCCCCGGCTTCCGCTACGCCGAGGAGCCGCCGACGAACCTCGCGCCGTCGCCGGTGAGCCAGGGGGCGTCGAACTACAGCCGGGGACTCGTCGCGATGGCGAAGACCTCGAGCCCGGACACGACCGGCAGCCAGTTCTTCCTCGTCTACGCCGACTCGGCGCTCCCCCCGCAGTACACCGTGGTCGGGCGCATCAGCGACGCCGGACTCGCGGTGCTCGACAAGGTCGCCGCGGCCGGGAGCGACAACTCGACCGGCGAGGGCGACGGGAAGCCGAAGCTCCCGGTGCAGATCACCCAGGCCCAGGTCCAGCCCTAGAGCCCCCTACCCCGCCGGCGTGAGCGGCAGCGCCCCCGGGTGCACCGGGGCCGGCAGCTCGGTCCGCCCGTCGGACGAGAGGACCGTGTCGACGGCGGCCGCGGCCGACCGGCCCTCGGCGATCGCCCACACGATGAGCGACGCCCCGCGGTGGGCGTCCCCGCAGACGAACACCCCGGGCGCGTCGGTCTGCCAGTCCGAGCCGCAGCCGATCGTGCCCCGCTTCGTGCGCTCGATCCCCAGGCCCGGGATCAGCGCCATGTCGTCGGGGCCGGTGAAGCCGATCGAGAAGAGCACGAGGTCCGCGGGCATCTCGTGGACCTCCTCGGTGGTCGGCACGACCTCCCGGGAGCCGTCGTCGCCCTTGCGCACCTCGACGGTCGCGAGCTCCACGGCCCGGACGTGGCCGCGGTCGTCGCCGACGAAGCGCCGCACCGCCGTCGCGAACAGGCGCTCGCCACCCTCCTCGAGGGCCGGCGGCGTGCGGTACATCAGCGGCCACGTGGGCCACGGCGAGGTCTGCGGGTCCCGGTTCAGCGGCGGCACCGGGTACTGGTCGAGCTGATGCACGCCGATCGCACCCTGCCGCGTCGCGGTCCCGTAGCAGTCCGCGCCGGTGTCGCCGCCGCCGATGATCACGACGTTCTTGCCGCGCGCGTTGATCGGCGAGGGCCCGTCGCCCTCGCACTCGCGGTTGGCCGGCGTCAGGTAGTCCATCGCGAGGTGGATGCCCTCGAGGTCACGGCCCTCGAGCGAGCGGTCGTCACGCGAGGCCAGCGACCCGACGGCGAGCACCACCGCGTCGTACTCGGCGCGGAGCCGCTCCACCGGCAGCCCGTCGGCCGAGTCGCTCCCGACCTCGCAGTTCACGACGAACCGCGTGCCCTCCGCGCGCATCTGCTCCAGGCGCCGGTCGAGCTCCCACTTCTCGAACTTGAACTCGGGGATGCCGTAGCGCATCAGCCCGCCGATGCGGTCGTCGCGCTCGTAGACGGTGACATCGTGGCCGGCGCGGGTGAGCTGCTGGGCCGCGGCGAGCCCGGCGGGGCCGGAGCCGACGACCGCGACCCGCTTGCCCGAGGCCTCCGTCGAGGGCTGCGGGGCGACGTGCCCGTCCCGCCAGCCGATCTCGGCGATCGACCACTCCACCCGCTTGATCGCGACGGACCCGGGCTGCTCGGTGATCGAGAGGACGCACGCCTCCTGGCACGGCGCCGGGCACAGCGCGCCGGTGAACTCCGGGAAGTTGTTGGTCGAGTGGAGCCGTTCCGACGCGCGGCCCCACTCGCCGAGGCGCACGAAGTCGTTCCACTCCGGGATGAGGTTCCCGAGCGGGCACCCGGCGCTCGAGGAGTGGCAGAACGGGATGCCGCAGTCCATGCAGCGGGCCGCCTGCCGGCGGGTCTCCGCCTCGACGTCCGGGTCGGTGACCGGCGCGTAGATCTCCGCCCAGTCGGTGCGACGGACCTCGACGGGGCGCTTGGGGTTGTCCTCGCGCTCGTAGGTGAGGAACCCGCGAGGGTCAGCCACCCGCCACCTCCATGATCACCTCGTTGACGTCGCGCCCCTCGGTCTGGGCGCGCTGGGTCGCGTCGAGGACCCGCTGGAAATCGGTGGGCATCACCTTGGTGAAGTGCCCGACCTGGGTGTCCCAGTCGTCGAGCAGGCGCGCGGCCTTCGGCGAGCCGGTGAGCTCCAGGTGGCGCTCGACGACGTGGCGCAGCCAGTCGGCGTCGTCACCGTCCACCCCGAGCAGGTCCACCATCTCGGTGTTGACCCGGATCTCGGGCAGGTCGTGCACGAACGCGATCCCGCCCGACATCCCGGCGCCCAGGTTGCGCCCGGTCGCGCCGAGCACCACGACGCGGCCGCCGGTCATGTACTCGCAGGCGTGGTCGCCGACGCCCTCGACGACGGCGAGCGCCCCGGAGTTGCGCACGCAGAACCGCTCCCCCACCTGCCCGCGCAGGAACACCTCGCCGCCGGTCGCGCCGTAGGCGATGACGTTGCCGGCGATGGTGTGGGCCTCGTCGTGCCCGAGCTCGTCGAACGTGCCGGTGAACTGCGCGTCCTCGGGCGGCCGGACGATCACCCGCCCGCCGGACAGGCCCTTGGCGACGTAGTCGTTGGCGTCGCCGATCAGGTCGAGGGTGATCCCGGGCGGGAGGAACGCCCCGAAGGACTGCCCCGCCGACCCGGTGAGCTCGACGTGGATGGTGTCGTCGGCCAGCCCGTCCCGCCCGTAGCGGCGCGTCACCTCCGCACCCAGCAGGGTCCCGACGGTGCGGTTGACGTTGCGGACCGGCATCTCGATGCGCACCGGCATCGCGTCGTCGAGCGCGCCCTCCGCGAGCTGGATGAACGTGCGGTCGAGCGCCTTCTCCAGCCCGTGGTCCTGCGAGGAGGTGCAGCGCCGGTCGGTGGAGGCGCCCTCGGGGACGTCCGGCACCGTGAACAGCGGCGCCAGGTCGATGCCCTTGGCCTTCCAGTTGTCGATCGCGCCGCCGGCGTCGATCAGCTCGGTGTGCCCGACCGCCTCGTCGACGGTGCGGAAGCCGAGCGCCGCCATGTACTCGCGGACCTCCTCGGCGATGAACCAGAAGAAGTTCTCGACGAACTCCGGCTTGCCCGTGTAGCGCTTGCGCAGCTCCGGGTTCTGGGTCGCCACGCCCACCGGGCAGGTGTCGAGGTGGCAGACGCGCATCATGATGCAGCCGTTGACCACCAGCGGCGTCGTCGAGAACCCGTACTCCTCGGCGCCGAGGAGCATCCCGACGATCACGTCCCGGCCGGTCTTCATGCCGCCGTCGACCTGCACGGAGATGCGGTCGCGGAGCCCGTTGAGCATGAGGGTCTGCTGGGTGTCGGCGAGCCCCAGCTCCCACGGCGCGCCCGCGTGCTTCAGGCTGGTCAGCGGCGCGGCACCGGTCCCGCCGTCCCACCCGGAGATGAGCACGACGTCGGCGTGGGCCTTGCTGACCCCGGCGGCGACGGTCCCGACCCCGACCGAGCTGACCAGCTTGACGTGGATCCGGGCCCGGTCGTTGGCGTTCTTGAGGTCGTGGATGAGCTGCTTGAGGTCCTCGATGGAGTAGATGTCGTGGTGCGGCGGCGGCGAGATGAGCCCGACGCCCGGCGTGGAGTAG
>NZ_JBVPVA010000670.1:0-1618 GCF_055612215.1 Actinomycetospora sp.
GAGACCGTCTTCGCCGGCGCCCTCACGGCGCTGGTGCTGGGGCACGGGGTGATCGGGCTGATCCTGCTCGCCGTCGGCGGCACCCTGCTGGGCATGGCGCTGCGCGGTCACCGCTACATGTCGTTCGGCCTCTCGCGCTGACCGGTCCGGTCCGACGGACCGTCGTTCCCGCTCGGCGTGGACCACGCGCCGACGTGCTCGCGGACGAAGTCGGCGAACGGCCGGGGCGGGCGCCCGGTGAGGTCGCGCACCGCGTCGGTGAGCCCCTCGCCGCGACCCTCCGCCACGCCGATCTCGGCGGCGGCCAGGCTGTCCGCGAACGACGCCGGCAGGCCCGCGTCCCGGAAGCGGGCCGCCACCCCGGCGACGTCGAGATCGACGACCCGGACCGGTCGCCCGGTCGCCACCGCGACGATCGCGGCCGCGCCCACGTAGCTGAGCGCCTCGGGACCGGTCAGCACGTAGTCGTCGTCGAACGCGCGCCCGGGATCACCCAGCACCGCGCCCGCCGATGCGGCGACGTCGCCGGCGTCGATCCATCCGACGCGGCCGGACGGGGCCGAGGTCCAGATTTCCCCACGTCGTCGGATGCCGGTCCCCGTCGGGTGCGGGGGCAGGAAGTTCTGCATGAACCCGGACGGGCGAAGCACCACCCAGTCCCGCCGCCGGCGCACGTGGTCCTCGAGCTCGACCCGGCCCGGCGCACCCGGGAACTCGATGGCCGAGCCGAGCAGGACGACCCGGCGCACACCCGACCGTTCGGCCTCCGCGAGGAAGGGGCCGACCACGGGCATCGGATCGATCGCCGACGGCGGCGCCACCAGGTAGACCCGATCCGTCCCACGCAGCGCGGCCGCGTGGGTGGACCCGTCGTCCCAGTCGAAACGGACCGCGTCGGGGTCCCCCGGCTCCGGGTGACGGCTACCGATCCGGACGGGGACGTCGCGGGCGCGCAGGTCCTCGACCAGCGCCCTCCCGGTCTTGCCCGTGCCGCCGGTGACGAGCACGCCGGTCATCGGACGGCCAACCGGTCAGCCCGCAGGCTTCCTGCACCATCCCCGCTTCGGGCTTCGACGAGCGTCGAAGTACGACCCGGAACGCTACGGTGGACTTCGACGCTCGTCAAAGTCTGAGGAGGGTGGATGCCCCGGACGCTGCCGGAGCCCCCGGTCGAGGAGCTGGACATGACCGCGATCCTCACCGCGCTGGTCGATCCGGCCCGTCGCGCGATCATGAAGAGGATGGTCGAGGGGCCGGAGCCGTTCGACTGCAGCGCGAGCACCTGGTGCGAAACGCTCGGCCTCACGGCCCCGACGGTGTCGCACCACTTCCGGACGCTGCGCGAGGCCGGCCTGACCCGCACGGTCGTCGACGGTCGCACGCGCACCATCAGCGCCCGCCGCGACGACGTCGACGGCCGCTTCCCCGGCCTGCTCCGGGCCGTCCTCGGCCCCGGCTGACCCGTCGACCCGCTCAGGCCCCCGTCAGCGAGATCGCGACCCCGTCGGCGAGCAACCGCCCGCGCCGGGTCAGCACCGCGCGCCCGTCCCGCCAGGCCGGTCCGGACAGCAGGCCGTCCGCCGCCGCCCGCTCCCCGGCCGCGCGCCCGTCGTCGTCG
>NZ_JBVPVA010000702.1:0-3292 GCF_055612215.1 Actinomycetospora sp.
TCTCGGCCCTAGGGCTGTGGCGCGGCAGGGCTCAGGGCCTGGGAGAACCAGGACATGCCGCCCGGACCGTCGGCGGAGTCGTCCCAGAGCAACGGGTCGTGGTCGCCCCCGAGGTGGTGGAACTTCCCGGTGTGGAACAGCAGCGGTTGACCGGAGTGGATCCGGAACTGCTGCACCTCGCCCACGTACAGCACGTGGTCGCCGCCGTCGTAGTGCTGCCACGGCGTGCAGGCGATGTGCGCGAGCGCGCCGGCGAGCTGGGGAGCGCCGCAGTCGCTCTCGGCGTCCCAGACCACGTCCTGATTGGGTCGGCCGGCGAAGTGCAGGGCCAGCTCCTTCTGTGACGCCTCGAGGACGTTGACCGTGAAGGGCGTGGCCTCGACCAGCCCGCACAACCTCGAGCGCCGGTCCAGTGAGACCAGCACCAGAGGCGGGTCCAGGGAGACCGCGGTGAAGGCGTTCACGGTCGCGCCGTGCGGGGCGCCGCCGGCCCCCGCGCAGGTGATGACGGTGACCCCGGTCGTGAAGTGGCCGAGACACCGGCGGAGTTCTCGCGGATCGATCGACATCGACCGTCACCTCCAGGAGTACGCTATGCGTACAAGCTGCCCGCTGTGCGTACAGGCGACGGTGCCCCACCTCACAAGTTCGTGTCAAGGGGGAAGTTCGAGATGATGGGGACGATGACTGAGATCGGCGGGAGCGACCGCGACCACATCCAGAGCCTCGAGCGGGGCTTCGCGGTGCTGCTCGCCTTCGACGAACAGCGCCCCAACCCCACCCTCGCCGAGCTCGCCACGGTCACCGGCTACTCACGCCCGGCCGTGCGACGGATCCTGCTGACCCTGCAGAGCCTGGGCTACGTCGAGAACCAGGGGGTGCGCTGGGCGCTGACGCCGCGGGTGCTCTCGATCGGGCAGCACTACACGGCCTCGCACTCGATGCCCGACATCGCCCAGCCCCACCTCGTCCGGCTGGCGGAGAAGACCGGCGAGTCCGCGTCGCTGGCCACCCTCGACCGCGACGAGGTCGTCTACATCGCCCGCGTCGCCACCCGCCGGATCATGAGCATCAACGTCTCGCCCGGTACCCGGGTCCCCGCCCACGCGACGTCGATGGGGCGGGTCCTGCTGGCCTGGGAGAACCACCAGCGCATCGAGCGCTACCTCACCGAGACCGGCCTCGTCCCCTGCACCCCGCACACGATCACCGACCACGACCAGTTCCGCCGCTCCCTCGACCGCGTCCGGCGCCAGGGCTGGTCGCTGGTCTCCGAGGAACTCGAGGAAGGCCTGATCTCGGTCGCCGCGCCGGTGCGCGACCACACCGGCATCGTCGTCGCCGCCCTCGCGTCCTCGACGAGCTCAGGGCGCTCCACCCCCGGACATCTCGAGAAGGCCGTGGTGCCCCTGGCCCTCGAGACCGCCGACGCGATCAGCAACGACCTGGGCTACCGCGGACCCAGCGCCGCCTCGATCGCCAACACCCCGCCCGCACGCGACGGGTTCTACTGACCCCTCGCCGGGCGGCGTCGGCGAGACCGAGGAGGAGTCGTGCTGGGTGCCTACCTGCCGGGGAACCGCGAGGTCGAGCTGCGGGAGGTGCCCGACCCGCGGCCGGGCCCAGGACAGGTCGTGGTCGGGGTGCGCGCGTCGACCATCTGCGGCAGCGACCTCCGAGCGATCTACCGCGAGCACCTCGGCCAGGGCCCCGAGGCCTACCAGGACGTGATCGCCGGTCACGAGCCGTGCGGGCAGGTCGTCGCCGTCGGCGCCGGCGTGCGCCGCGTGCGCGAGGGCGACCGGGTCGTCGTCCACCACATCAGCGGCTGCGGGCAGTGCGACGAGTGCCGGCGCGGCTACCAGATCAGCTGCACCTCCGCTGCGCGGGCGGCCTACGGCTGGCAGCGCGACGGTGGGCACGCCGAGTTCCTGCTCGCCGAGGAGCGCGACCTGCTGGTGATGCCCGACGCCCTCACCTTCCTCGACGGCGCGTGCGTCGCCTGCGGCGGCGCCACCGCCTACGAGGCCCTGTGTCGGGTGGGGGTCTCCGGGCGCGACCGGGTGCTGGTCACGGGGCTCGGGCCGGTCGGGCTGATGACCGCGATGATCGCCCGGGCGATGGGAGCCACCGGCGTCGTCGGCACCGACCCCTCACCGGAGCGCCGGTCGCTGGCCACGGCGCTGGGAGCGGTCGACGACGCAGTCGCGGGCGACGACGACGAACTCGGCGACCTGCTCGGCGCCGGCGTGGAGGTGGCCGTCGACTGCTCCGGAGCGGGCGCCGCCCAGCTCACCGCACTGCGCCACACCCGCCGCTGGGGCCGCGTGGCGCTGGTCGGCGAGGGCGGGCGGCTCACCGTCGACGTCAGCGAGGTCCTCATCCACCGCCAGCTGACCGTGCACGGCTCGTGGGTGTCCTCGACCTGGCGGATGGCCGAGCTGCTCGACCGGCTCGTCCGCTGGGACATCCACCTCGAGCGGGTCGTCACCGACACGTTCGCCCTCGCCGACGCCGGGTCGGCCTACGTGCTCGCCGACTCCGGCGCCGAGGGCAAGGTCGGCATCGTCCGGGAGTGAGCACGACGGACGCCGCGAGCACCGGCTGATCAACCGAGCGTGGTCAGCGCTTCGGAACACTGCCAAGGTGGATGAGTGGAACGGCTGGATGCGGTGGACCTGTCCGCGACGCTCTCCCGGGAGCAGGGAGCCACCCAGCTCGCCGCGGCCCAGCAGCGCCTGATGCACCTGCGTCTGCTCCTGGCCGGACTGATCGGGTCGGGCCGGATCGGCCCCCCGCTGCTCGTGCTGTTCGAGGGGTGGGACGCGTCCGGCAAGGGCGGCGCCATCAAGCGCCTGGTCGCGCCCCTCGACCCTCGCCACGTGCGGGTGGTCCAGTTCGCCGCCCCGACCCACGACGAGCAGCGCCACCACTTCCTGTGGCGGTTCTGGCCGGTGCTGCCCGGATGGGGCGGGATGGCCGTGCTGGACCGGTCCTGGTACGGCCGTGTCCTCGTGGAGCGGGTCGAGGGCTTCGCCCCCGAGGCCGCCTGGGAGCGGGCCTACGGGGAGATCGTCGACCTGGAGACCACGTTGGCGGCCGAGGGCACCATCCTGGTCAAGTTCTTCGTGCACATCTCCCCGGACGAACAGCTCCGCCGCTTCGAGGCACGGGCCCGGGATCCCTACCGCGGCTGGAAGCTCACCGCCGAGGACTGGCGCAACCGCGACCGCAGGCCCGCCTACGAGGTAGCGGTGGAGGAGATGCTGCGCCGCACCGAGTCACCCGCCGG
>NZ_JBVPVA010001039.1:0-1786 GCF_055612215.1 Actinomycetospora sp.
GGCGCGCGCGGCGCCTCGGGCGGGTCGGCCTCGCGGCGGGCCGGCTCGCCGGCCGGTGCGTCCCGTGGCGGGTCCGCCCGGGGCGGTGCGGCGTCGCGGGGCGGTGCGGCGGCGCGCGGCGGTGGCCGGGGCGGGCCCCGCGCCGGGGCCGAGCGGCGCCGGCGTCCCTCGAACCGCCCGCCCCGCGATCGCGGGCCACGCGACCACGCCGCGCTCGAGGCGCGGTCCGCCCGGCGCCGCACCCTGCTGCGGCGCGGGCTCGGGGCCCTGGTCGCGGCCGTCGTCGTCGGCGTCCTGGTGTGGCTCCTGGGCTTCTCGTCGGTGTTCGACGTGACCGCGGTCGAGGTCGACGGCGCGTCGGCCGAGACACTGCCCGCGGTGCGGGCCGCCGCGCAGGTGGCGCCGGGCACGTCACTGCTCTGGCTCGACACCGCCGACCTCGACGCCCGGGTGCAGACGATCCCGCGGGTCGCCACGGTCGACGTGCGCCGCTCGGTTCCCCACACGGTGACGGTGACGGTGACCGAGCGGGAGCCGGTCGCCGCGATGCCGCTCGGGACCGGGGTGGCGCTGGTCGACGGGACCGGCTTCGCCTACCGAACGATGCCGGCCCCGCCGCCGGGGATCCCGCGCCTGGTGCTCGGCCCGGGGCTCGCCCCGTCATCGTCGGACCCGACGACGGTCGCCGCCGTCCGCGTCCTCGCCGCCCTGCCCGCCGACCTGCGCGGGCGGATCACCGAGCTGCGGGCCGCGAGCCCGTACGACGTGTCGTTCTCCCTGGACGCCGGCCGCGCGGTGCGGTGGGGAGCCGACGCCGACGACGCCCGCAAGGCGGCCGTGCTGGGCCCGCTGCTGACCCGGCCGGGGTCGACCTACGACGTCTCCACCCCGGACCTGCCCGTCGTGTCCTAGACGTCGTGACCCGGGACGCAGGGCCTCAGCCGCCCCAGGTCACCTGCCGCAGGCCGTGACGGTCCGGCGGCCCCGGCTCGGCGGCCGACGACGGGTCGACCGGGGAGCCGTGCGACGTCCCGCCGGTCTCCGGGTGCACGTCCCCCTGGTCGCCGCCCGAGGGCGTCGCGCCCTGCTCGAGCTCACGGCGCCGGGAGCGCATCACCTCGAGCACCGGCAGGCGGTTGCCGTGCGCCTGCTCGTGCTCCATGAGCTCGTCGAGCTGTGCGAGGTCCAGCGCGCGGATGCGGTGGGACACCGCGGGCAACGGCAGGTGGTCGAAGTCGGGGATCGGGGTCATCCGGCCCTCCTCGTCGTCGGGGTGCGGCGAGTACCCGCTCGAGGGCCGGTCCCCAACGTCGCCGACGGGCCGGCGGAGATGAAGGAGCCGTGAGCCGCGCCGGCGGACGCGCGTCGCGACGACGTCCGGTCCGTCACCCCCGATCGGTCACCCACCGTCACCGTGTCGGGTGACCGCCGCCGCGCCCGACCGTGCCCAGGGGAGCCCCGGGCCACCCGCCCGAGGTCGGCCGCTCCCCGATCGGTGGCCGGTTGCGTGCCCAGGACCTGCACGAACGGTCGTCACCGAACCGGTTATCACTCACATGCACACCATGTGTCGCGCTTGACCCATCGAGTCACACAGCGTCAACTCTGCGGCGTCCCGGAGCGCGCACTGCGGCGTTCGGGGCCAACGCCGCTCCCAGGCACAGCGAGGAAGAGGACGCGATGACCATGACGACCGCGCGGGCGCAGCGCGACCGCGGGCCCGGCCGGGGCGGGAGGACACGGATCGGTGTCGGCCCGCTGCTCGCGGCCGGGCTCACGGTGGTCG
>NZ_JBVPVA010000802.1:0-2559 GCF_055612215.1 Actinomycetospora sp.
CGCTCGGACGACCGCGGCGCGTCGTCCGGTCCCCCCTCGGGCGGGCTCGCCGCCCGGGCCGCGGCCTCGGC
Source organism: Actinomycetospora sp. (assembly GCF_055612215.1). NCBI lineage: Bacteria > Bacillati > Actinomycetota > Actinomycetes > Pseudonocardiales > Pseudonocardiaceae > Actinomycetospora > Actinomycetospora sp. The sequence continues at coordinate 72 of NZ_JBVPVA010000802.1, forward strand.
CGCCGCGGTGCCGGGGCGCTTGCGCCACACCCAACCCTCGATGGTGCGCTGCGGGCCCGAGGACACGGCCAGCGCACCCGGCGGCACGTCCTCCCGGACCACCGTGCCCGCCCCGGTGTACGCCCCGTCCCCGATGGTGACGGGCGCCACGAAGGTGTTGTCGCTGCCGGTGCGCACGTGGTCGCCGACGACGCTGCGGTGCTTGGTCACGCCGTCGTAGTTCACGAACACGCTGGACGCGCCGATGTTGCTGCCCTCGCCGATCGTGGCGTCGCCGACGTAGGTCAGGTGCGGCACCTTGCTGCCGGCGCCGATCCGGGAGTTCTTCACCTCGACGAACGTCCCGATCTTGCCGCGCTCGGCCAGCTCGACGCCGGGGCGCAGGTAGGCGAACGGGCCGACGGACGTCTCCGGGCCGACGACGGAGTTGCTGCCGTGGGTGCGCACCACGCTGGCGCGGGCCCCGACGACGACGTCGGTGAGCGTGGAGTCCGGCCCCACGGTCGCGGCCTCGCCCACGGTCGTCGTGCCGTGCAGCTGCGTGCCGGGCAGGAGCGTGACGTCCTGGGCGAGCCGGACGCCGACGTCGACCCAGGTCGAGCGGGGGTCGACGACGGTGACGCCCGCGCGCATCCAGCGCTCCAGCACCCGGCGGTTGATCTCGGCGCCCATCGCGGCGAGCTGCACGCGGTCGTTGACCCCGGCGACGAGCCACGGGTCGGCCAGCTCCACGGCGCCGACGGAGAGCCCGTCGCGGTGGGCCACGGCGACGACGTCGGTGAGGTAGAGCTCGCCCTGCGCGTTGTCCGTGCCCAGCCCCGCGAGCGCGGCGCGCAGCAGGGTGAGGTCGAAGGCGTAGACCCCGGAGTTCACCTCGGTGATCGCCAGCTGGTCCAGCGACGCGTCGGCCTGCTCGACGATCGCGACCACGCCACCCTTGTCGTCGCGCACCACCCGCCCGTAGCCGGTGGGGTCGTCCATCTCCGCGGTGAGCAGGGTGACCGCGTGCCCGGCGTCGTCGTGCTCGGCGACCAGCGCGCGCAGCGTCGCGGCGTCGAGGAGCGGGACGTCGCCGTAGGAGACCAGGACGGTGCCCGTGGCCGCCGCGGGCAGCGAGGCGATCCCGACCGCGACGGCGTGCCCGGTCCCGCGCCGGCGGTCCTGCACCGCGGTGCGGACCTCGCGGCCGAGCTCGGCGCCGACCTGGTGGCAGTGGGTGCCGACCTCCTCGCGCCCGTGCCCGACGACGACGACGAGGTGGTCCGGGGTGGCGCCCGCGGCCGCGTGCAGCGCGTGCCCGAGCAGGCTGCGCCCGCCGACGGGGTGGAGCACCTTGGGGGTCGCCGAGCGCATCCGGGTGCCCTCTCCCGCGGCGAGGACGACGACCGCGGCGGGGGTCGACGGCATCGGCTACCCGCTCCTGGAGGTCTCGGCGTCGGCGGCGCCGCCCGGGACCAGCGCCCGGACGATGCTCCGATCCTCTCAACCGGAGACGGCGAGCCCCTCGGCGGGGGTGTCGGTCGAGGCGTCGAGGACCACCGCGCCGCCGCCCGCACGCTTGGCCGCGTACATCGCGCGGTCGGCGCGGGCCAGCAGCGTCCCCGGCGTCGGACCGGAGTGCTCGGCGCCGGCGACCCCGACCGAGAGCGACACCCACGAGCCGTCCCCGACCGGTACGTCCGCGACGGCGAGCGCGGCCCGCTCGAGCGCGGCGCGCGCGTCGGTCTCGGAACTGCCGGGCAGCACCACCACGAACTCGTCGCCGCCGTAGCGCGCCACCACGTCGTCGGCCCGCAGGCAGCGCCGCAGGGTCTGGGCGACCAGGCGCAGGACGTCGTCGCCGCGGGCGTGGGACATCCGGTCGTTGATCGTCTTGAAGCGGTCCACGTCGACCATCGCGATGGCGAATCCCGCGCCGCCGCGGGTGGCGACCGTGGTGAGGTGCGCGGCCAGGACGTCGTCGAGGGCGCGGCGGTTGGGCAGCCCGGTCAGCGGGTCGGTGCGGGCCTGCACGGTGGCCTCGCCGTGCTCGCGGCGCAGCTGCTCGTGCGCGAGCCGCGTGGTCAGCGAGAGGACCCGGGCGCGCTGCAGCGTCCACAGCTCGTCCTCGAGGTCGCTGGTGTAGTCGTGCAGCGCCCGCCGCGCGGACAGGCCCGCGACGTCCGAGCGGTCGGCGGTGACCTGCGCGAGCTCGCGGCTGACGGCGAGCAGCAGGTTCGGCTCCCCGCGGGGACGCCGGGCGCGGACGCCGTCGAGCACCGTCGCGGCCTCGTCACGGCGGCCGGCGAGCCGCAGGGCCCGGGACCTCGCGAGCCGGCAGAGCAGGTGGTCGGCCAGGACGGGGGAGACGCGGTCGTCGGGCCCCAGGGCCTCGGCGTCGCACCGGGCGGTCGCGGTCACCTCCGCGGCGCCGCGCACCCGGTCGTGCGCCTCCGGAGTGCCGGCCGGGCGGCGCGCGAGCGTCACCGCGGCGCGCAGGAGCAGGCGG
>NZ_JBVPVA010000806.1:0-8303 GCF_055612215.1 Actinomycetospora sp.
CAGGTGGGCGCGGGCGCGGCGGCCGTCACGGGCGACGGCCCGGAGCTTCCGGGCGCGGTCTGCGTCGAGCGTGTCGTCCTCGAGCAGGTGGGCCGCGTAGACCCCGGCCTCGATGCGCTTGGCGAGCTCCACCTCGTCGGCGGCCGTCAGGAGAGCGGTCTTTCCGATACCGTTGAGGTAGACGCGCACGAGGTCGGCAGCAGGGCTCTGGGCGTCGAGGTCGCTCTGGGCCTCGGCCTCGGTCTGGAGCGCGGTAGTCTCGGGGGCGACGTCGGGGGTCGACTCGGGCAGGACAGCCTCGGTGTCCCGAGACTCCTGCGGGGCGAGTGTCGCCGTCATGGAATCCTCCCTGCGCGGCACTGGACTGGTGCGTGCCGCGTCATGTGGTCGAACGCGCAGCCGAGCGCGATCGTTCCCGACCGCCGCGCACTGACCGGTTAACCGCTTGTGACGGTGCCGACGCGTGTTCCGGGCCATGGATGGCAACTCATCGCGCACAACCCGTCGCGGGGGCTCAGACCTCGACGAGCACCGTCACCGGGCCGTCGTTGACCGACGCGACCGCCATCTCGGCGCCGAACACCCCGGTCGCCACCGAGGCACCCCGGGCCCGCAGCTCGGCGACGACGTCCGCGACGAGCCGCTCGGCCTCCTCGCCCGGCGCGGCGGCCGACCACGACGGGCGCCGCCCCTTGCGCGTGTCGCCGTACAGCGTGAACTGGCTGACGACGAGCAGGCCCGCGCCGGTGTCCGCACACGACCCCTCGCCCCGGAGGATGCGCAGCCCGTGCAGTTTCCGCGCCATCGTCGGCACGGGGTCGTCCGGCGTGCCCACCCGCGCCGGGTCGTCGCGGTGGATCCCGAGCAGCACCAGCAGGCCCGGTGCGTCGAGCGCCCCGACGACCGCCCCGTCCACGGTGACCGACGCCCGCAGGACCCGCGCCACGACGGCCCTCACGGTGTCGTCCCCGGTGTCACCATCCCGTGCAGGAAGAGCTCCCGGACGACGGGCAGCGCGGCCGCGGTGAGCTCCTCGGGGTCGCGCCCGTGGGCGAGGGCGAGCAGCTCGCAGAGGTCGCGCAGCGGCAGGTGGCCCCGACACCCGGCGAGCAGGGCTTCCCCGAGCTCGTCCAGGTCGTGGCGCCACTGCGGGCCGTCCAGGCGCACGAGCGTCCCGCCGATCCGCCGCCAGCCGCCGTCGTCGGTCCCGTCCTCAGGCCCGTCGTCGGGCCCGTCCTCCGGCGCCACCGGCGTGTACCCGCGCTCCAGCGCCGTCGTCGCCGGCACGACGAGGGCCTCGTCGAGCAGGTCGTGCCCGCGCAGCCACGCCACCCGGTCCAGCCAGGCCTCGACCTCCGGGCCCAGCGGGTCGCCGTGGGCCTGGCGCATGTCCTCGCAGACGACGGTGCCCCCGACGCCCGGCGCCGTGCGCCGCAGCGTCACGAACCCGAAGCCGATCGCGACGACGTCGTGCTCGGCGAAGAAGTCGAGCCACCGCGCGGAGCGCGCGCGGCCGGCGGGGGAGGCGGGGTCGACGCCGGCGTCGCGCAGCCAGGTCCCGACGTGCAGCGCGGGGTCCGCGACGTCGCGCTGCACCACCCACGCGTCCAGCCCGCCCGGCTCGGCGGCCTCGGCGGCGGCGGCGAGCCAGCGTCGGGGGCGGGCGTCCCACCCGTCGTGCGGATCCCCGGCGGCGCGGGCGGCCTCGACGTCGGGCCGGGTGACGAGCCAGGACGCGAGCAGCTGGCCGACGCCGTCCGGCGCGAGGTGACCGGGCAGCGTCGAGACCAGCAGGGCGCTCGCGCCGTCCCCGCCCAGGCCCGCGTCGCGGTAGACGTGCTCGATCTCGGGCGGGCCGGGCACGAACGGCGGGTTGCAGACGACCTGGTCGAAGCGGCGGCCCGCGACCGGCTCCCACCAGGGGCCCGCGAGCACCTCCGCGTCGATCCCGGAGAGCGCGAACGTCGCGCGGGCGAGGGTCAGCGCCCGCGGCGAGACGTCGGTGGCGGTCAGCGCGGCGGCGTGCCCGGAGGCGTGCAGCGTCTGGACCCCGCAGCCGGCCCCGAGGTCGAGCAGCGTCGCGACGGGGCGTCGGACGGTGGCCCGGGCCAGCGACAGCGAGGCCGCGCCGGTGCCGAGCACGTGCTCGCGCGCCCGGTCCGCCCGGCCGGCCGCGTCACCGGCGGTGTCCGGCTCGTCCGGGCGGAGCTCGAGGTCGGACACCACCCACCACGAGCCGTGCTCGTCCGCGTGCGGGCGCAGGTCGAGCGCCGCCACCACGGCCCCGTCGCGGCGGTCCAGGAGCCCGGCGTCGACGGCCTCGTCGAGCCCGACGGGGGCGAGCGCGGCGGCCACGTCGGCGGCGGGGCGCGCCTCGCCGAGCAGGAACAGCCGCACCAGCGTCGCGAGCGGGGTGTCCTCGCCGACCGCCCGGGCGGCCGGCTCCGGCTCCCCGCGGTCCAGCGCCGCGCCCACGTCCGCCCCGAGGGCCGCCGCGACGCCCTCGACGGTGAAGCCCGCCGTGCGGAAGGGGGCGGCGAGGCGCGCGGCGAGGTCGGGCAGGGCGGCGCCCGGTCCGACCTCGCCGGGGGTCGTGTCGATCACCATGCCAGTGTGGAACAGCCCGGCCCTGATCGGTTCACCGCGTTCCGGACTTCGGTGACGTGTGGCACAGCACCTCTTCGGGGAAACAGCCTGTCCGACGAGAGGGGACCGTGCCGCGTGGACCGTGGCAAGGTTGCTCGATCGCGGTCGGCACGTGACGCTGTGCACACCTGGTGCGGCGCTGCGTCCGGGGCCGGCCAGCCAATGTTCGAAATCGATCGATCCGGAGGGCCAGCGGATGGCGGAGCAGGGCACGACGAGTCAGGGCAAGAAGTACGAGCCGGATTCTGAACTGGCGAAGACCGCCAACGCCCGCCCCGAGATGAAGGAGCAGGATCTCGAGGAGTTCTGGGACGAGCAGGCGAAGCAGCGCATCGACTGGTTCGAGCCGTACGACACGGTGCTGGAGTGGAACCTCCCGTACGCGAAGTGGTTCCAGGGCGGCAAGCTCAACGCCTGCTACAACTGCGTCGACCGGCACGTCGAGGGCGGCCTGGGCGACAAGGTCGCGCTGCACGTCGTCCCGGACGACGGGCCGAACTCCTCCGAGGCGCGGGACATCACCTTCGCGCAGCTGCAGGAGCAGGTCGTCAGGTTCGCCAACGGGCTCAAGAAGCTCGGGGTGGGCAAGGGCGTCCCGGTCGGCATCTACATGCAGATGATCCCCGAGGCCGTCGTGGCCATGCTGGCGTGCGCCCGTCTCGGCGCCCCGCACACCGTCGTCTTCGGCGGGTTCAGCGGCAAGGCCGTGGCCGAGCGCTGCAACGACCTCGAGTGCAAGGTCCTCATCACCCAGGACCAGGCGCTGCGTGGCGGGAAGGCCGGCGACCAGAAGGTCAACGCCGACCAGGGCCTCGACGCGAACCCGACCACCGTCGAGAAGGTCGTGGTGATCAAGCGCACCGGCGCCGACATCCCCATGAGCGACCGCGACGTCTACCTCGACGACCTGGTCGCCGACGTCGACTCCGACGCCCAGAGCTGCCCCTGCGAGCCGATGGAGTCGGAGGACCTGCTGTTCCTCCTCTACACCTCGGGCTCGACGGGCAAGCCCAAGGGCGTCGTGCACACCACCGGCGGCTACATGGTGGGGGTCACGACGACCACCAACCTGGTCTTCGACGTCAAGGACGACTCGGTCTACTGGTGCGCCGCCGACATCGGCTGGATCACCGGGCACAGCTACATCACCTACGGCCCGCTCGCCAACGGGCTCACGTCGGTGCTCTACGAGGGCGTCCCCGGATATCCGGACAAGGAAGTCTGGTGGAGCATCATCGAGAAGTACGGGGTCACGATCCTGTACACCTCGCCGACGGCGATCCGCTCGCACATGAAGTGGGGCGAGCAGCACGCCCAGGCCCACGACCTGTCGTCGATCAGGATCCTCGGCAGCGTCGGCGAGCCGATCAACCCCGAGGTCTGGGAGTGGTATCGCAAGCACGTCGGGGCGGGCAAGGCGCCGATCATGGACACCTGGTGGCAGACCGAGACCGGGCACATCCTGATCACCCCGCTGCCCGGCATCACGACGCTCAAGCCGGGGATGGCCCAGCAGCCGTTCCCCGGGGTGCGTCCGGAGATCCGTGACGACGAGGGCAACCAGCTCGGCACGGAACAGACCGGCAACCTGGTCCTCACCGCGCCGTGGCCGGGGATGATGCGCACGCTGTACAACGACGACCAGCGCTTCAAGGACACCTACTGGTCGAAGTACTCGGACGCGTACTTCGCCGGTGACGGCGCCAAGTACGACGAGGACGGCGACATCATGCTGATGGGCCGTATCGACGACGTCGTCAACGTCTCCGGCCACCGCCTCTCGACCTTCGAGGTGGAGAGCGCGCTGGTGGAGCACGAGGACGTGGCCGAGGCCGCCGTCGCGGCGCGCAAGGACCCCGACACCGGGCAGGCGATCGTCGCCTTCGTCTCGCTGGTGGGCGACACGCAGGGCACCGAGGAGCTGGAGCAGGCCCTGCGCGAGCAGGTGGCCCAGTCGATCGGGAAGCTGGCCCGGCCGGCCTCGGTGATCTTCGCCACGGACCTGCCCAAGACGCGGTCCGGCAAGATCATGCGCCGCCTGCTCAAGAACCTCGCCGAGGGCGAGGAGCTGGGCGACACCTCCACGCTCGTCGACCCGTCGGTGGTGGACGAGATGCAGAAGCAGATGCAGAAGTAGGTCGGGACTCCTCCGGCGGGCGGTGGTCCGTGCCGACACGACACGGATCACCGCCGGCCGGCGAAGCCTCCGTGCAGACACGGATGACCACGCTCGACGGCGCTGAGAACGTGCCACCGGTGACGACCCCGGTCAGTCTTTCCGTGGGCAGTGGTCCGATCGACGCCAGGGGGGCGTGTCCGCGGACCGGGGTCGTCACCCCCGTCGTGGCCGTCCTGGCGGCCGTCGTCTCGCTGGGCTGGCTGGCTCCGCTCGCGACGTACGACCCCGTGACCTACGTGGCCGCGGCCTCGGTGGGCATCACGATCGCCACGACCGGTGTCCTGTTCTGCTACGACGCCGACCAGCGGGTCACCGGGCGCATCCTCGTCGCGGTGGCCGCCGTGTGGCTCGTCTCGTGGGGCAACGAGTGGCGCGCCGGCCCGTTGCCGCTGCTCTCCGAGCTCCTCGGTCCGCTCTGGTACGTGCTCGGGGCGTGGGCGCTGCTGCGCTACCCCGGCCGGGCGCTGGGTCGTCGCCACGAGGCGGTCTTCCTCACGCTGCTCGGGGCGTGGTCGTGCGGCGGGGCGCTGGTGCGCATCGTCCTCGGCCGGCCGGAGTGGTCGGACTACCCGGCGCACACCGTGTGGTTCACGATCGTCCGCGTCCCGGACCGGGGGCGGTGGGACGAGCTCAGCACGGTCTGGTTCCTCGGCCTCGGGGTCTTCTTCGCGACGCTCCTCGCGCTGCTGGCCCTCAAGCTGCGGCGCTCCCGGGGACTCGGGCGGGTGGAGACCCTTCCCCCCGCCTGCGCGGCGGGCGGCATCGCCGTCGCGGGCCTCGCCTACGTCGGGGTCCACGTCGTCCCGGTGTCCGAGGCGGTCCGGGACATGTCACTGGTCGTGGTGGCCGTGGCGGTCGCGACGACGCCGGTGGCGTTCCTCGTGGTCGCGGTCCGCCGCCAGGCGGCCCGGGCGGCGGTCGCCGAGCTGGTCGTGCGCCTGACGACGACGTCGTCGGGCGCGCACGCGGTGCAGGACGCCCTGCGGGTGGCCGTGGCCGACCCCGAGCTCCGGCTGTCCTCCTGGGTGCCGGCGGAACGGCGCTACGAGGCCGTCGACGGGGAGGAGGCGGTGGGCGCGGACGACCGCTGGCACGCGGAGGTCCGTGACGCCGAGGGCGAGCCACTGGCCCGCCTCACCCTCGACCCCTCGCTGCGTCGCCAGCCCGACCTCGTCTCCGCGGCCCTCGGCGCCGCCGGCCTCGCCCTGGCCAACGGGCGCCTCCACCACCGCGTGCAGGCGCAGCTCGAGGAGGTCCGTGCGTCCCGGCAGCGGATCGTCACCGCGACCCAGGCCGAACGGCAGCGCGTCGAGCGCGCCGTGCACGACGGGGCCCAGGGCCCGCTGGTCGCGGTGAGCGCGGCGCTGTCGACGGTCCGGCTGCACGTCTCGGACCGGCCGGAGGTGGTGGCGGCCCTCGAGCGGGCACAGGACACCGTGCGGACCGCCCTCGCCGACCTGCGCGACATCACGCGGGGCATCCACCCGATGGTGCTCAGCGAGGACGGCCTGCGCGCCGCCCTCGCGCGGCTCGCGGAGAGCCAGAGCGTCCCGACCACCATCGACGTCCCGGCCACGCGGCTGCCTGCCGAGGTCGAGGGCGCGCTCTACTACTCCGCGGCCGAGGCCCTCACCAACGTCGTCAAGCACGCCGGGGCGACCCGCGTGCACGTCGGCGTCCGGTGCGAGGACGGGGTCGCCCGGCTCGAGGTGGACGACGACGGGTGCGGCGGGGCCCGCCCGGACGGCGGGACGGGCCTGACCGGCCTCCGGGACCGCGCCCGCGCGCTGCGGGGCGAGCTGTGGGTGGGCGACGGCGAGACCGGGGGGACCAGGATGGTCGTGACGATCCCGTGCGCGTAGCCCTCCTCGAGGACGGGGTGTTCCGGCCCGCCCTGCGCTACCTGCTCGAGGCCGGTGGGTTCGTCGTCGTCGGTGACGCCGCCACGACGCCGGCCTTCCTGCCGATCGTCGCCGACGAGCGCCCCGACGTCGCGATCCTCGACATCCGCCTCGAGGCGGGCTCCGACGACGCCTCCGGGCTCCTCGTCGCGCAACGGCTCCACGACCTCGACCCGTCCATCGGCCTGCTCGCGTTCTCCCACTTCGACGACGTCACCTGGGCCGCGCACCTGCTCGAGATCCGGGAGTCCGGCATCGGCTACCTGCTCAAGGACCGGGTCGACTCCCCGGACGTGCTCTTCGCCGCGCTGGAGCGCGTCCGTGGTGGCGGGACGGCGATCGACCCGGGCATCGTCGAGCGCCTCGTGCGGTACCGGGAGCGCCAGGGGAGCCTGCGGCCGTTGACGCGGCGCGAGTGCGACGTCCTGCACCTCGTGGCCCAGGGCCTGTCGAACGCCGCGATCGCGGAGAGCCTGATCGTGGACAAGCGCACGGTCGAGACCCACGTGGCCAACATCTTCATGAAGCTGGGTCTCGACGGCGAGCGTCAGGACCGCCGGGTCACCGCGGCCCTCACCTGGTTGCGGGCCGGCGGCTGAGCGGGACGGCCTCGTCGGGCGGTCAGCCGTTCTTGGTCCCGTCGGAGACGCGGTCCTCCAGGGCCGGCGGGGTCTCGCCGCGCAGGATCCCGAGCTCGTCGGACACCCGGCCCATGATCCGGTCGGTGGCCTCCTGGAGGGCCGTGCGCTGCCCCTGCCTGCCGACGAGGTCGGAGAGGTCGACCGGCTCGCCGGCCAGCACCCGCAGGGTGGCGCGGGGCACCAGCGTGCCCACCTTCGCCGTCGGCGGGAGCAGGTGGTTCGACCCCCACTGACCGACGGGGATCACCGGGGCGCCCGTCGCGAGCGCCATCCGCGCGACGCCGGTGTGGGCCTTCTGCGGCCAGCCGTCGGACTCGTACGGGAACCCGCCCTCGGGGTAGACGACGACGAGCTCGCCGCTGCGCACCGACTCGACCGCAGCCCGGTAGGCCTCGATGCCCGAGGCCTTGCGGTCCACCGGGATGTGCCGACCGCCGCGCAGCGGGGCGCCGACCACGCGCATGCCCCACAGCTCCTTCATCGCCAGGAACCGCGGCACGCGGCCCTGGGCCATGCAGTAGGCCACGAGCACGATCGGGTCGACGTGCGAGAGGTGGTTCACCGCCAGCAGGGCGCCCCCCGACGCCGGGACGTTCCGCCCGCCGCGGAAGTCCCAGCGGGCCACGGCCATGAGCACCGGCCACAGCACCTCGATGGCGAAGCCGTAGCCGAACCCGCGGTCGAGGCGGGGGAGCAGCAGCCAGATCGCCAGCTTGCGCCACAGCCGCATCGCCCGGCCCGGCGGGCGTGCGTCGTGCCCCGGGGTGATCCGGCGGACCCGGGGGTGGGCGCGCAGCAAGGGCGGGTCCCCGGCCGGCACCTCGGCCTTCACCGGGCCCTTCACCCGGGCCTTCACCTCGGTCGTCACCTCGGCCGTCGTCGCCGGGTCCGGGGGCGGCGCCGCGAGCGGGGAGGGGCCGGTCGCGTCGTCGGGCC
>NZ_JBVPVA010000898.1:0-3724 GCF_055612215.1 Actinomycetospora sp.
CATCCTGCTCATCGTCTCCAGCGTGCTGCTGGTGCTGCTGGTGCTGCTGCACCGCGGGCGGGGAGGTGGTCTCTCGTCGCTGTTCGGCGGCGGGATGCAGTCGAGCCTCGCGGGCTCCAGCGTGGTCGAGAAGAACCTCGACCGCCTCACCCTCTTCGTCGGCGCGATCTGGTTGATCGCGATCGTCGGGACGGGCCTGCTCATCAAGATCGAGGGTTGACGGCCGGCCCGGACGGCCGCGCCGGGCCTGACGATGCGGAGGTAGCACCGACATGGCCACTGGCAACGCGATCCGGGGAACCCGGGTCGGTTCCGGTCCGATGGGCGAGTCCGAGCGGGGTGAGAGCGCCCAACGGATCGTCGTCTCGTTCTGGTGCTCGAACGGCCACCACACGCAGCCGTCGTTCGCCCACGACGCGGAGCTCCCCAGTACCTGGGACTGCCCCCGCTGCGGCCTGCCGGCCAACACCGACGAGAAGAACCCGCCGCCGGCCCGCCGTACGGAGCCGTACAAGACGCACCTGGCGTACGTGAAGGAGCGTCGCTCCGACGCCGACGGCGAGGCGCTCCTCGAGGAGGCACTCGCCAAGCTCCGCGCCCGTCGCGGAGAGAACTGACACCGCTCCGCGGTCCTGACACAGTGGGCGCGTGGCCGCCCCCGCTGAGATCACCGACACCCGTTTCTCGTTGAGCCAGGCCGACATCCCGTCGGCCTGGTTCAACGTCGCTCCGCACCTGTCGAGTCCGCTCGACCCGCCGCTGCACCCGGCCACCCGGGAGCCCGTCGGTCCCGACGACCTCGCGCCGCTCTTCGCGGCCGAGCTCATCGGGCAGGAGATGTCGGCCGACCCGTGGGTCGACATCCCCGGCCAGGTCCTCGACGTCCTGCGGCTGTGGCGGCCCACGCCGCTGATCCGCGCGCGCCGCCTCGAGCAGGCGCTGCAGACCACGGCCCGGATCTACTTCAAGGACGAGTCGGTCTCGCCGGCCGGGTCCCACAAGCCGAACTCGGCGGTGCCGCAGGCGTACTACAACGCCCGCGAGGGGATCACGCGCCTGGCCACCGAGACCGGAGCGGGTCAGTGGGGCACCGCGCTGTCCTTCGCGTGTGCCCAGTACGACCTCGAGTGCGCCGTCTACATGGTCCGCCGGAGCTTCGAGCAGAAGCCCTACCGCAAGGTGATCATGGAGACGTGGGGCGGCAGCGTCGTCCCCTCCCCGATCGACGACCCCGAGAACGCCGGCTCGCTCGGGGCGGCGATCTCCGACGCGGTGCGCGACGCCGTCGGGCGCAACGACACCCACTACGCCCTCGGCTCGGTGCTCAACCACGTGCTGCTCCACCAGACCGTCATCGGCCTCGAGGCCCAGCAGCAGCTGGCGATGGCGGGGGAGACGCGGCCCGACGTCGTGATCGCCCCGTGCGGAGGCGGCTCCAACCTCGGCGGGATCGCCCTGCCGTTCCTGCCCGACCCCGCGGTGCGGCTGCTCGCCGCCGAGCCCGCCTCGTGCCCGACCCTCACGCAGGGGAGCTACGAGTACGACTTCGGCGACACCGCCGGGCTCACCCCGCTCATGAACATGTACACGCTGGGCCACGACTTCATGCCGCCCGGCATCCACGCGGGCGGGCTGCGCTACCACGGCGACTCGCCGATCATCTCCAAGCTCGTCCACGAGGGCCGCATGGAGGCCGTCGCGCACCGGCAGCGCACGGTGTTCGAGGCGAACGTGCTGTTCGCCCGCGTCGAGGGCAAGCTCCCGGCGCCCGAGGCCGGCCACGGGATCGCCTCGGTGATCGCGGAGGCCAACGACGCGACCGCGAAGGGCGAGGACCGCGTCATCCTGTTCAACTACTGCGGCCACGGCCTGCTCGACCTGTCGGCCTACGAGGACTACCTCGCCGGGACGCTGCCCGAGGAGCCGTAGCGGCCGGTCAGCCGTCGATCCCCCGGGCGCGGCTCCACCAGGTCAGACGACCGGGGAGAGCATCGTCGGCGCCCCGGCGTCGACCGACTCCCACGCGGCCGCCAGTCGCGCCACGGCGTCGTCGAGCACGTCGACGGGATGGGTGTACGGCACGCGCAGGAACCCCTCGAAGGCTCCTCCGGTGCCGAACCGCGGGCCCGCCGCGAGGTGCAGGCCGTGGCGCGCGGCCGCCTCCACCAGCCCGCTGGACCGCGGCGCGTGGAGGTCGACCCAGAGGCTCAGCCCGCCCGACGGGCGGGACGCCGACCAGTCCGGGAGCGCCCGGGCGAGCGCGGCGAGCAGGTGGTCGCGCCGCGCCGCCATCGTCGTGCGGCGAGCGGGCAGCACGGCGTCGAGACGGCGCAGCAGGGCCAGGGCGACGAGCTGTTCGAGCACCGGCGAGGCGATGTCGTCGGAGGCGCGGCTCGTCGCGACCCGGCGCAGCACCGCCCGTGGCCCGCGCAACCAGCCGATCCGGACGCCGCCCCAGATGGTCTTGCTCAGCGAACCGAGGGTCAGCACCGGCGCCTCCCCGGCCACCGTCGCCCACGAGCCCACGGGCGGCGGGACGGGCTCGTCGAGCCACAGGTCGCGCAGGCAGTCGTCGATGACCAGCGGCACCGCGTGCCGGCGGGCCGCGGCGACCACGGCACCGCGCGTCTCGGCGTCCATGACCCCGCCGGTCGGGTTGTGGTGGTCGGGCACGAGGTAGGCGAGTGCGGGCGCGGAGTCGCGCAGCGCGGAGGCGAACGCGGCGACGTCCCATCGGACCCGCCCGGCGTCGTCACGGTCCCCCGTCGCTCCGCTCGCCCCGTCGCGGTCGAGGGCCATGGGGACCGGGCGCGCCGACGCGTGGCGGACGAGGTCGATCGCGTTCGGGTAGGTCGGCTGCTCGAGCAGGATGCGGTCCCCGGGCCGGGCGAGCGCCCGCACGACGAGCGCGTGGGCGTGCTGCGAGCCGGCGGTCACCATCACCTCGTCCGGGGTGGTCGCCAGGCCCTGGGCGGTCAGCCGATCGGCGATGGCCGTGCGCAGGGCGAGCAGCCCGAGCAGGTCGTACCCCGGCCCGACGAGGTGGTCCGGCAGGGCCGCCAGCGCCTCCTGGCCGGCGAGGGCCATCACGTCGGCCGGCGCCGCGGGCGCGGCGTGGGCGAGGTCGATGACGCCGGGGTTGGAGCCGGAGGGCCCGACCGCCCCGAGCGGCGCGAACGGCGCCACGGGGGTCGGCGACGGGTCGGTGGGCAGCGCCGTCCAGGTCCCCGATCCACGCCGGCGGGCGAGGTGCCCGCTCTCGCGGAGGTCCTCGTACGCGGCGGCGACCGTGCCCCGGCCGACGCCGAGGGCCACGGCGAGCTCCCGCTCGCTGGGGACGCGGGTCCCGACGGCGAGGCGGCCGTCCGAGAGCAGCGTGCGGACCCGGTCGGCCAGCGCCGCGTACCCGGCCCGGCCGTTCCCGGTCACCGCGCCGAGGTGGCGGACGAACGCGGACCCGTTCAGCTGCTGCTCCATCCCGCCACCTGTCAATTCTGCCAATCGTCCTGCCACTTGGCGGTCAGTGGCCGTCGCTCACCTGCCACTCGTCGGCCACTGTAGACCTCGAACCTGCCACATCGAAGGAGCACGACATGATCACCGTCCTCGGAGCCGTCGTCGTCCTCGCCGTCCTCGCGGTCGCGCGCTACGGCGCCGACAGCCGCTTCGACAGCGGCCCCGATCCGCGGGATCCCGCCCGGCCCCGGGGCCCGCAGTACGCGCA
>NZ_JBVPVA010000196.1:0-3467 GCF_055612215.1 Actinomycetospora sp.
CTCAACGTCGACCCCGGCACGATGAACCCGTTCCAGCACGGCGAGGTCTTCGTGACCGAGGACGGCGCCGAGACCGACCTCGACATCGGTCACTACGAGCGTTTCCTCGACCGCGACCTCAACGCCCGGGCCAACGTCACCACCGGCCAGGTGTACTCCGAGGTGATCGCGAAGGAGCGCCGCGGCGAGTACCTCGGTGACACCGTGCAGGTCATCCCGCACATCACCGACGAGATCAAGTCGCGGGTGCTCGCGATGCGCGACGGGGACGAGGGTTCCGCGCCCGACGTCGTGATCACCGAGGTGGGAGGCACCGTCGGCGACATCGAGTCGCTGCCCTTCCTCGAGGCCGCCCGCCAGCTGCGCCACGAGATCGGCCGCGACAACTGCTTCTTCCTGCACGTCTCGCTGGTGCCGTTCCTGGCGCCGTCGGGCGAGCTGAAGACCAAGCCGACCCAGCACTCCGTCGCGGCGCTGCGCAACATCGGCATCCAGCCCGACGGGCTCGTGCTCCGCGCCGATCGGCACATCCCCGAGGAGATGACCCGCAAGATCTCCCTGATGTGCGACGTCGAGGACGACGGCGTCGTCGCCTGCCCTGACGCCCCGTCGATCTACGACATCCCCAAGGTCCTGCACACCGAGGGCCTCGACGCCTACGTCGTGCGCCGCCTCGGGCTGCCGTTCCGCGACGTCGACTGGACGGTGTGGGGCGACCTGCTCGAGCGGGTGCACCAGCCCTCGGAGACCGTGACCATCGGCGTCGTCGGGAAGTACGTCGACCTGCCCGACGCCTACCTCTCGGTCAGCGAGGCGGTGCGGGCCGGCGGGTTCGCGCACCGCGCCAAGGTCGAGATCCGCTGGGTGCCCAGCGACGAGTGCGCGACTGCGTCCGGAGCGGCGGCCGCGCTCGCCGGGGTGCACGGCGTGCTCGTCCCGGGAGGGTTCGGGATCCGGGGCATCGAGGGCAAGATCGGGGCGCTCGACCACGCCCGCCGGTACGGCATCCCCGCCCTGGGCTTGTGCCTGGGGCTGCAGTGCATGGTCATCCACGCCGCCCGGGCGCTCGCGGGCATCGAGGACGCCAACTCCGCGGAGTTCGACCCGTCCACGCCGAACCCGGTGATCTCGACGATGGCCGACCAGACCGACGTCGTGGCCGGCGAGCGGGACATGGGCGGCACGATGCGCCTCGGCGCCTACCCCGCGGTGCTCGCGCCGGACAGCGTCACCCGCGCCGCGTACGGCACCGGCCGGGTCTCGGAGCGGCACCGCCACCGCTACGAGGTCAACAACGCCTACCGCGAGCGGCTCGCCGAGGCCGGGCTGGTGTTCTCCGGGACCTCGCCGGAGGGGACCCTCGTCGAGTTCGTCGAGCTGCCGCGCTCGGTCCACCCGTTCTTCGTCGGGACCCAGGCGCACCCGGAGCTCAAGTCCCGGCCGACGCGGGCGCACCCGCTGTTCGCGGCGTTCGTCGCGGCGGCGCTGCGCCACGACGCGTCGTCCCGGTTGTTCGGCCCCGAGGACGAGGCCCCGGCGCGCGAGGAGCCCGGGATCCCGGACGACGCCGACGCCCTCGGGTCCGCCACCGACGGCGTCCGCATGCAGACGGCCTCCCGGTGAGCGCCGAGCCGACCCGGACCGCGCCGCCGGTCCCGGAGACGCCCCCGACGTTGGTCGACCCGCACCACGGGCACCCGCCGCACTCCTTCGACGTGGTCTCGTCCGAGACGCTCTACGACGGCGCGATCTTCGCGCTGCGCGGGGACCACGTCCGGATGCCCGGCGGCCGCGTCGCGACGCGGGAGAAGGTCGAGCACTTCGGCGCGGTCGCGATCGCCGCGCTCGACGACGAGGACCGGCTCGTCATGATCTACCAGTACCGGCCCGCGATCGGCCGGCGGATCTGGGAGATGCCGGCGGGCCTGCTCGACGGCGGCCCCGACGAGGAGCCCGTGGAGGCGGCGAAGCGCGAGCTCGTCGAGGAGGTCGGGGTCACCGCGGACGACTGG
Organism: Actinomycetospora sp.; assembly: GCF_055612215.1. NCBI lineage: Bacteria > Bacillati > Actinomycetota > Actinomycetes > Pseudonocardiales > Pseudonocardiaceae > Actinomycetospora > Actinomycetospora sp. Next base: position 2,013 of record NZ_JBVPVA010000196.1, read on the forward strand.
TCGACCCTCGTCGACGTCGTCGGCTGCCCGGGGTTCGCCGACGAGTCGGTGCGGGTCTACCTCGCGCGCGGGCTGCACGACGTCGACCGCCCGGCCTCCGCCGACGACGAGGAGGCCGACCTGGTGATCCGGCGCGTCCCGCTGACGGACCTGGTGACCGGCGCGATGTCGGGCGACCTGGTCAACGGGCCGTGCATCGCCGGGGTGTTCGCGGCGGCCGAGGTCGTGGCCGGCCGGTTCAGTCCGCGGCCGGTGGACGCCCCCTGGATCGACCGGCCGACCGACTACGCCCGCCGCCGGGGCTGAGCCACGGCCGCCTGGCCAGGTGACCGGGGCGGGGCCACCGCGAGGGGCACGTCACGCACCTTCCGCGGCGGTCCGGGCTGCGCCGTGTGCTGGTGATCGAGCTGGGCGTGGGGCACCTCCGGTCGAGGGGCACGTGGGGCAGGCCGCAGGGCCCCGTGGGCTGCCTCGTGTGCTGGTGATCGAGGAGCGTCCTGCGAGGGGACCGGGTCGCGTCGCTCCCACGACCGCCCGCCGCCGCGGGTTAGCGTCGGCGCCGGAGGTGGCGAGATGACAGTGACCGGCGTGCAGCCCGCCCCCGAGCTGGCGGACGCCGTCGCGACCTACCTCGACCACCTCGACGTCGAGCGCGGCATGTCCCCGCACACGCTCTCCAACTACCGCCGCGACCTGGACCGCTACCTCGAGCACCTGACCCGGGCGGGGCGCGGCGAGCTCGCCGAGGTCGCCGAGAACGACGTCGCGGCGTTCCTGGTCGCGCTGCGCCGCGGCGACGAGGAGCACCCGCCGTTGGCGACGGCGTCGGCGTCGCGGGCGGTCGTCGCCGGCCGCGGGCTGCACCGCTTCGCGCTGGCCGAGGGCCTCGTCGCCCGCGACGTCGCCGCCGACGTCCACCCGCCCGCCCCGGCCAAGCGGCTCCCGAAGGCGCTCGACGTGGCCTCGGTGGTGCGGCTGCTCGAGGCGCCCCCGGAGGACGACCCCCGCGGCGTCCGGGACCGCGCGCTGCTCGAGCTGCTCTACTCGACCGGCGCCCGGATCAGCGAGGTCACCGACCTCGACGTCGACGACGTGGACACCGAGCAGCGCACCGTCGTGCTCACCGGGAAGGGCGGCAAGCAGCGCCTGGTCCCGGTCGGGCGCCCGGCCCTCGCCGCGCTCGAGGCCTACCGGGTGCGGGCCCGGCCGGGGTTCGCGGTGCGCGGGCGGGGCACGCCGGCGCTCTTCCTCAACGCCCGCGGCGCGCGGCTCTCGCGCCAGACCGCGTGGAACGTGCTGCGCGAGGCGGCCGAGCGGGCCGGGCTGAGCCAGTCGATCTCGCCGCACACCCTGCGGCACTCGTTCGCGACCCACCTGCTCGACGGCGGGGCGGACCTGCGCGTCGTGCAGGAGCTGCTCGGGCACGCGTCGGTGACGACGACGCAGATCTACACG
>NZ_JBVPVA010001050.1:0-2796 GCF_055612215.1 Actinomycetospora sp.
TTTCGGGGCGCGCTGGATCGCCGAGGACCGGGTGGCCACGCAGCTGCAGTCGCAGCTCAAGCTGGCCACCGAGCCCGACGTCGACATCCACGGGTTCCCGTTCGCGACCCAGGCGGCCTCGGGCGACTACGGCGCGGTGACCCTGACCGCCGAGCACATCCCGTACCGCCAGCTGCGCGACATCACGCTCGTCGCGGACCTCGGGGACGTGAGCCTGCCGCCGCAGTCGTTGATCGACGGCACCGTCCGCTCGATCCCGGCGCGCACCGTGACCGCCAGCGCGCAGATCGATCCGGCCGACCTCGCCCGGGTGCTGCGGGTCTCCGACGTCACCGTCGAGCCGGTCACCCAGCAGATGCTGGACGAGCGGCGCGCGACCGGGTCGGCCGCACAGAAGGCGCTCTCGGGGGTGGACCCCTCGCAGGCGGTGGCTCTCACGTCGACGACGACGGTGCTCGGCCAGCAGGTCCGCACGTCGGTGATCGCGACGTTCAAGCTCTCCGGCGGCCAGATCGTGCTCTCGGCGCGGGACATCGCCGTGGACCCCGGCGACTCGGCGTCGGTGCCGAGCGCGGTCACCACCGCCCTGCGCGGGCGGCTCTCGGGGTTCTCCGCGCGGGTCGACCCGGGGTCGCTGCCCTTCTCGATCTCGGCCACGGATCTGCGGGCCCAGGACGGCAAGCTCGTCGTCTCGGGGACCGCGAAGAACGTCGACCTGCTCGGCGGTTCGCTGTGAGATGCGCCCTCCGGGGCCGAGAGGCCCCGTGACAGGCTGAGCGCCGTGCAGACCATCCGCTGGGGCATCGCCGGGCCGGGCCGCATCGCCGCGAACGTCGCCCGCGACCTCGCCCTGGTCGAGGGCACCGAGCTGGCCGCCGTCGGCTCCCGGTCCGCGGAGCGGGCGGAGTCGTTCGCCCGCGCGCACGGCACCGACGCGACCCGCGCGCACGGCTCCTACCGCGAGCTGCTCGACGACGACGGTGTCGACGTCGTCTACATCGCGACACCCCACCCGCAGCACGCCGACCTCGCCGTCGCCGCCCTCGAGGCGGGCAAGGCGGTCCTCGTCGAGAAGACCTTCACCGCGACGCTGGCCGGGGCCTGGCGCGTCGTCGACACCGCCCGGCGCCACGGCGTCTTCGCCATGGAGGCGATGTGGACGCGGTTCCAGCCCGCGATCGTGCGGGCCCGCGAGGTCTACGAGGCCGGCGAGATCGGCGACGTGCGCTCCGTGCAGGCCGACCTCGGGACCGTCCGGGACGTCGACCCCACCGACCGGCTCTTCGCCCCGGAGCTCGGTGGCGGGGTGCTGCTCGACCTCTCGGTCTACCCGGTGTCCTTCGCGCAGATGGTGCTGGGCGGCACGCCCACGGCGGTCCACGCCGTGGCCTCCCGCGAGACGACGGGGGTCGACGCCGAGACCGCCCTGCTCCTCGGCTGGGACGACGGGCGCTTCGCCACCGCGCAGGCCTCGTTCCACAGCCCCTCGCCCGGGCAGGCGCGCATCTTCGGGACGACGGGCTGGATCGACGTGCTGCCCCGCTTCCACCACCCGACGACGATCGTGGTGCACCGGTCCGCCGACGACCCGGGCGAGACGACCGAGCTGCCCCCGCACGGCGTGGGGTACTCCCACGAGATCGACGAGGTGAACGCCTGCCTGCGGGCCGGGCGCACCGAGTCGACGGTCATGCCGCTCGACGACACCCTGGCGGTGCAGGGCGTCCTCGCCGAGGCCGGCGAGCAGATGGGCCTCACGTTCGCCGAGGCGACCGTGGGTGGGCTCCGCCCTCGTGAGCAGTAGTCCGCCCTATGACACGGGAAAGTGCTCACGGGGCGGGAGCCACATCGCGCCCTCCAACAGCGCCGTCGGATCGGTGAGCACGCGCAGCGAACCCAGCTCCGCGGCGTGCTCGGCCATCCCCAGCGCCGCGAGGGACGCGTCGAAGGCGTCCTCGGTGGCGACGACGTCGGCGCGCAGTTGCTGTGGGACCCGCGCGTCCGCCGCGACGTACGCCGCCCGCGCGGACGACGACGACTTCACCACCGGCCCCGTCATCGCCCGCGGGTAGATCTCGGCGACCAGCACCCCGGCCGGACCGGGTGCGGGGTCGAGCGGCCAGACCCCGATCCCCGCGCGCCGCCACGCGCCAAGCAGCGCCATGCCGCGCACCGACCCGGTGCCGACCGCTCCCGCCCCGCCGACCTGGAACGTCGACAGCGGATGCAGGCCCCGGTCGCGCGCGTCCTGCTCGGTGCGGCGGAAGAGCGGGCGGGCCGGGTCGTCGGCGGGCCTGCGGGTGCCGGGCCGGCCCCAGAACGGGGGCGGGCACTCCCGCAGCCAGCGCTCGCCGTCGGCGGCGGCCAGCGCCCACACCTGCGGCAGCGTGGCGCACCCGTGCTCGCGGGCGAACCAGCCGGGGAGACCGAACGAGAAGTCCATCCCGACGACCGCGGACTCCGGGCCGTCGCGCAGCTCCGCCATCAGCTCCCCGACGCCGTCCCGGTCGAGTCCGCCGCGCACCTCGAGCAGCCGGCCGGGACGTGCCTCGGCCACCCGGATGCGGCGTCGGGCGCCGTGGAGGTCCCCGGACCAGTCGACGGCGAGCAGGCGCACAGCCCCATCCTGGCCGTCACGGCGGGACACCGAGGCGTGAGCCCCGATAGCCCGTTCGTCGCAGCTGATCGACCGTTCGACCCTTGTACCGGACCGCTCGTCCGACCGCGAGCCGGACCACCTCTTCCGGGCGTGATCCATCGTCCCAGTAGCCCCACCCGTCACGAGAAGCGCAGGCT
>NZ_JBVPVA010001082.1:0-1228 GCF_055612215.1 Actinomycetospora sp.
CGTACCGGCGGCTGGCCTCGCCGAGGAACTCCGGCCGGGCGATCGCCGCGGTGTTGATCCCGACCTTGTCGGCCCCGGCGCGCAGCAGCTTGTCGATGTCGTCGTTGGTGCGCACCCCGCCCCCGACGGTCAGCGGGATGAAGACCTGCTCGGCGGTGCGGCGCACGACGTCGTAGGTGGTCTCCCGTTCCCCGGACGACGCGCTGACGTCGAGGAACGTGAGCTCGTCGGCCCCCTCGGCGTCGTAGAGCCGGGCCATCTCGACGGGGTCGCCCGCGTCGCGCAGGTCGACGAAGTTGACGCCCTTGACCACCCGCCCGGCGTCGACGTCCAGGCAGGGGATCACGCGGACGGCCACACCCATGTCGATCAGGATAGGCCGAAGGCCATGTGAACGTTTCTCGCCGTCGGGACGACGAAATTCATTCACATGCGCGGAGCGCCTCGGGCAGGGTGAACGCCCCCGCGTAGAGCGCCTTGCCGATGATCGCGCCCTCGACGCCCACCTGGGCCAGGCCCGCGAGCGCCCGCACGTCGTCCAGCGTCGCGACCCCGCCGGAGGCGACGACGGGCGCCGACGTCCGCTCGCACACCGCCGAGAGCAGATCGGTGTTCGGGCCGGTGAGCGTCCCGTCGCGGCCGACGTCGGTGACCACGTAGCGCGCGCAGCCCTCGGCGTCGAGCCGGGCGAGGACGTCCCACAGGTCACCGCCGTCGGACACCCACCCGCGCGCGGCCAGCCGGTGCTCGCCGTCGCGGATCTTGACGTCGAGCCCCACCGCCACCCGCTCGCCGAACTCCGCGATGGCCTTTGCGCACCACGCCGGGTCCTCGAGCGCCGCGGTCCCGATGTTGACCCGCGCGCACCCGGTGTCCAGGGCACGGCGCAGCGAGTCGTCGTCGCGGATGCCACCGGACAGCTCGACCTTGACCGGGACCTGCTCGACGAGCGCCGCGAGCAGCGCCGCGTTCGACCCGCGCCGGAACGCCGCGTCGAGATCGACGAGGTGGATCCACTCGGCCCCGTCGTCGACCCATCCCCGGGCCGCGTCGAGAGGGTCGCCGTACCCGGTCTCGGTCCCCGCCTCGCCCTGGACGAGTCGGACGGCCTGGCCGTCGACGACGTCGACGGCGGGCAGCAGGTCGAAGCTCACGGAGAGCACCCTAGGGCCCCGGGTGAGCGGCGCCGTCCTCGCGTCGGATGCCAGGAACGTGCCGTTGCTGCCAC
>NZ_JBVPVA010001103.1:0-6059 GCF_055612215.1 Actinomycetospora sp.
GAGGTGGACTCGTTCGACCAGCTCGACGAGGCGCTGACCCTCGGCCTGGAACTGGTGCTGCTGGACAACTTCTCGGCCGCCGAGTGCGCCGAGGCCGTCCGGCGACGCGACGCCACCGCACCGACGACGGGGCTGGAGGCCTCCGGGGGGCTGACGATCGACACCGCCGCCGCCCACGCCGCCAGCGGGGTGGACTACCTCGCCGTCGGGGGGCTCACCCACTCCTCGCCGGCCCTGGACCTGGGCCTGGACCTCCGGTCCATGTGAACGGATTCCGTCGCCGGGGCGACCAGATGCGTTCACATGGCGCAGCCATCATCGGCGGCGGCATCGCGGGGACGTCGGTCGCGGCCGAGCTCGTCGCGGCCGGCGTCGAACGGCCCGTGCTGCTCGAGGCCGAGCCGGAGCTCGCCCGCCACACCACCGGACGGTCCGCGGCGAGCTACATCCCCGGCCACGGCCCGCCGTCCACGCAGGCCCTCACCGCGGCGTCGGAGGACCGCTTCGAGGCGCTCGCGGACGAGGCCGGCCACGGGTTCCTGCGCCCCCGCCCGGTCCTGCGCGTCGCGACCACCGCCGAGGAGGAGCGCGTCCTGCGCGAGGAGCTCCTCCCGCTCGGGCCGGTCACCGAGCTGGGTCCCGACGACGCCGTGCGGCGCTGGCCCGCGCTGCGCCCCGGCGCCGTCCGGGCCGCCGCGGTCGTCGAGGACGCCCGGGATGCCGACCCCATCGGCCTCCACCAGCACTACCGGCAGCGGTTCCGGGCGCTCGGCGGCGAGATCCGCACTGGCGCCCGCGTCGTCGGCCTGGGACGGCGGGGCAGTGGCTGGCGGGTCACCGTCGACGACGGCGGCACGATCGACACCGACCTCGTCGTCGTCGCGGCCGGCGCCTGGACCGACCGGGTCCTCGCGCTCGCCGGGGCGGCCCCGGTCGGCCTGACCGCCTACCGGCGCACCATCGCGATCGCGCGCATCCCGCCCGGCGCCCCGGTCCGCCCCGACGACCCGTTCGCCGTTTCCGCGGGCGACCGGTGGTACGCCAAGCCGGAAGGGACCCACCTGCTCGTCTCGCCCTCGGAGGAGACCCCGCAGGAGCCCGGCGACGCCCGCCCCGACGAGCTCGACGTCGCGCTCGCCCTCGAGCGCGTGAACGCGGTGACGACCCTCGGGCTGCGCTCGGTCGTCACCACCTGGGCGGGGCAGCGGACCTTCGCCCCGGACCGCGCGCTGGTCGTCGGGGACCGCCCCGAGCACCCCGGCCTGCACGTGTTCGCGGGCCAGGGCGGGTCGGGCATCGAGACGGCGCCGGCGGCGGCCGCGCTCGCCGCGTCGGTCGTCCTCGGCGTCGAGATGCCCGCTGACCTGCGACGACACGGCGTCCGGGCCGCCGACTACGGCGTCCGGCGCATCCTCTAGCCTCGCCCGCGTGGGTGAACCGACGCGTGCCTCACGCGCCCTCCTCGCGACCGTGACCGCCGTGCTGGCCCTGCTGGGCGCCGCCTGCGGCCAGCAGGCCTCGGTCCCACCGATCACGACGGCGTCCCCGGTCACCCCCGCGGACGCCGCCGGGGCCCAGCCGCTGGCGCCGCCGCCGCCCGCCGCGCTGCCCCTGGTGCCGAAACTGCTCGCCCCGCTCCCGGCGATCGGCAGCCGGACGGGGGCGCGGGTGTGCGAGAAGTTCGGGTCGGTGCCCGTGGCCGGCGGCCGCTTCGAGGTGCAGAACGACGCCTGGGGCGCGGAGACCCCGCAGTGCACGACGGCGTTCGACACCGGCTTCAGCGTGCAGGCCTCCCACGACAAGGACTCCGGCCCGGCCGCGTACCCGTCGATCGTCTGGGGCTGCAACCACGGCAACTGCACGAAGGGCACCCCGTTCCCGCGGCCGGTCTCCGACCTCGGCGACGTCCGCTCGAGCTGGGCCGTGACCGTCCCCGACAACGGCCGCTACAACGCCTCCTACGACATCTGGCTCGACCCGACCGCCCGCCGCGACGGCGACAACACCGGCGCCGAGCTGATGATCTGGCTGATCCGTGCCGGCGGGATCGACCCGATCGGGGACAAGAGCGGGACCGCGAACCTCGGCGGCGCCTCCTGGGACGTCTACCGCGGGGACAACAACGGCGTGCCGGTCATCTCCTACGTGCGCCAGCAGCCCGTGCGCGAGGTCGTCGACCTCCCGATCACCGACTTCGTGCGCGACGCGGGCCGGCAGGGTGTCGTGCAGCCCGGGTGGTTCCTCACCAACCTGCAGGCCGGCTTCGAGCCCTGGGTCGGCGGCAACGGCCTGTCCACCGACGCCTTCAACGCCACGCGCAACGGCGTCTGAGTCCCACTCCCGCATCCTCGGCGCCACCCGTGTGGGTGGCATCCGTGCCCTCGTGTGCTCGAACGACTGAGCCGCCTGGCGGGCCGCACTGCGCCGAACGTACGTTCCAGCGCGCTGAACGGTCCAACGGGGAGGACGAGCGGGATGAGCGGTCGCTGGCCGAGGACGAACGACGGGACGAGGTGGCCGGCGCGCCGGGGAGGCCGCCACCGCCGGTGCGACACCGTGGCCCCGCGCGGACCCGAGGCGATGCGGGCGCTCGTCGGCGGGCTCGGCCTCGTCGCCCTCGTCGTGCTCACCACCGTCGTCCCGCAGGGGAGTGCGACGGCGACGAGCGCGATCCTCGTGCCGGCGGCGGTGACCACGTCGGCGGCGACGGCGCAGCACACGCCGCGGGAGCCGAACGAGAAGCGCGTCTGCGACAAGTTCGGGTCCACCCCGGTGGCGGGCGGGCGCTACGAGGTGCAGAACGACCTCTGGGGTGCGAGCACCAAGCAGTGCGTCGTCGCCTTCGACACCGGTTTCCGGGTGGAGGCCGACCACGACAAGCCGAGCGGGCCGGCGTCGTACCCGTCGATGGTCTACGGCTGCAACTACGGCAACTGCACCAAGGGCACCCCGTTCCCGCGGCCGATCTCCGACCTCGGCGACCTGCGCACCTCCTGGACGACCACGACGCCCGCGAAGGGCGACTACAACGTCTCCTACGACATCTGGCTCGACCCGACCGCCCGCAAGACCGGCCGCCCCACCGGACTCGAGCTGATGATCTGGCTGAAGCACACCGACCGCGTGAACCCGATCGGCAAGAAGGTCGCCGAGACCACGCTCGACGGCGTCCCCTACGAGGTGTGGCAGGGCAAGGCGGACGTCACGACGATCTCCTACGTCCGCAAGGAGGCCACGAACTCCGTCACGAACCTCTCGATCCCCACCTTCGTCACCGACGCGACGAAGCGCGGCGTCGCCAAGCCGGGCTGGTACATGACGAGCGTGCAGGCCGGCTTCGAGCCGTGGATCGGCGGGAACGGGCTCGCCACGACGAACTTCTCGGTGACGCGGAACGGGCAGTAGCCGCGGCTCAGTCCTCGACGTCGTGCTCGACCGTGTGCACCAGAGACGCCTGCTCGAAGGCCTCCATGCGGCGTCGGTCGCGCTTGGTCGGGCGGCCGGCCCCGCGCTCGCGCTGCGCCACCGCCGCGACCGTCTCCTTCGGCGGGGGCGGCGGGGTGTGGTCGACGTAGCAGCTCACGGCCTCGGGGGCGCCGACCCGCTTCTCGATGACGCGCCCGACCTCGACGATGCGCGGGATGTCGTAGAGGCGGGTGCGCACGGTGTCGCCGGGCCGCACGGCGGTGGAGGGCTTCGCCGGCTTGTCGTTGACCCGGACGTGTCCGCCCCGGCACGCGGTCGCGGCGTCCGCCCGGGTCTTCGACAGGCGCACCGCCCACAGCCAGCGATCGACGCGCGTGGAGTCCATCGCCGCCCAGTGTGCCCCGACGCTGCTCCGGTTGCGGAGCACCCATCCCGGCTATCACACTCGGTGACTGCTCGGTCGTCGACGTCAGCGCGATGTCCTGCTGTCGGGGGAGCGGGCGTACGGTCGGTCGCGACGCGCCGGGGGAGGGAGCGTCCGTGCCGGACGGGGACGAGGACGCGGCGCTCGACGCGCTGCTCGCCGAGCGCGCGGTCGACCCGGTGTACCAGCCAATCGTCGACCTGGCCTCGGGCGACGTCGTCGGCGTGGAGGCCCTGGCCCGCGGACCCGTCGGCAGCCCCCTCGAGCGCCCCGACGTCCTCTTCGCGGCCGCCCGCCGGGCCGCCCGGCTCGGCGAGCTCGACGCGCTGTGCCGGGGCCGCGCCGTGGAGGAGGCGTACGCCGCCGGCCTGTCCGGACCGCTCGCCCTGTTCGTCAACGTCGAGCCCCTCACCGTCGCCACCCGGCTCACGCCGTTCGCGGCGTCCTCCGACCTCGCGCGGTGCGGCGTGCACGTCGTCGCCGAGTTCACCGAGCGCGACCTCACCGCCGACCCGGCGCGCCTGTTCGCCTTCGCCGACCAGGTGCGGGCCCGTGGCTTCCACGTCGCCCTCGACGACGTCGGGGCCCACCCGGCCTCGCTCGCGCTCATGCCGTTCCTGCGTCCGGAGGTCGTCAAGCTCGACCTCGGGCTCGTGCAGGCCCGGCCGGGCCCCGGGGTCGCCGCGATCATGTCCGCGGTCGCGGCCTACGCCGAGTCCAGCGGTGCCCTCGTGCTCGCGGAGGGTGTGGAGAACCCGGCGCACCTGGCCGCGGCGCGCAGCCTGGGCGCCACGCTCGGCCAGGGCTTCTGGTTCGGGGCGGGCCGGCCGGCGTCGGCGATCCTGCCCTCGCTCGAGCCCCCGCGACTCGTGCCCCCGTGGCGACGGCCCGCCGGCCCGGTCGCGCGCGCCAGCCCCTACGCCGCCGTCGCCCGGGCCCGCACGCCGCGACGCGCGACGGCGCCGCTGCTGCTCGCGGTGAGCCGGTTCCTCGAGCGGCAGGCCGCGGAGTTGGGGGAGCTCGCCGTCGTGGTGGCCGCCTTCGAGCGCGCCGAGTTCTTCACCCCGACCACGCGCCGCCGCTACTCCGCGCTCGCGCGGACGGCCGCGTTCGTCGGCGTCCTCGGCGCCGGCATGCCGGCCGACCCGGAGCCCGGCGTCCGGGGCGGCGACCTGGCCCCCGACGACCCGCTGAGCCGCGAGTGGAGCGTCGCCGTGGTCGGCCCGCACTTCGCGGCGGCCCTGGTGGCGCGCGACCTCGACGGCGCCCCGCGCCCCGCCGCCGCGGACCCCGACCGGACCTTCGACTACGTCCTCACCCACGACCGCCCGCTCGTCCTCGAGGTCGCGCGGTCGCTGCTCGCCCGGACGTTGCCGACGGCCGATGTCACCGAGGCGACCCTCGCCTCGTCCGTCGGGGTGGCGTCGGTCCCCGAACGCTAGCTCGATCGGGGCGCGTAGGTACGCTCCGTTCATCGACACCGGCGCGTCCGGACCGGAGCGCGCACCGGAGCGGAACGAGGTGGTTCGTGGCCGACCCGTTGCGCGCGGTCGACGCGGCGCCCGACCTCACCGGGCTGCGCAGCGTCTTCCAACCGATCGTCGACCTGGCGACGGGCGCCGTGGTCGCCCACGAGGGGCTCACCCGGGGACCCGCCGGCCCGTGGCACCACCCCGAGGACCTGTTCGCCCGCGCCCGCGTCGGGGGGTACCTCGCGGAACTCGACGAGCTGTGTCGCCGGCTCGCCCTCGCCACGGCGCTCGCGGCCGGCGCGGCGGGGCCGTCGGTCCTGTTCCTCAACATCGAGCCCGACGGCATCCCGACCGGACCGCCGCCGCCGGGCGCGGTGACGTTCATGGAGCGGGGCGGCCGGATCGTCCTGGAGTTCACCGAGCGAGCCCTCACCGGGGACCCGGCCCGCCTGCAGTGGTTCGCCACCCGCCTGCGCCACGTCGGGATCGCGGTGGCCCTCGACGACGTCGGCAGCCACCCGGACTCGCTCGCGCTCCTGCCGTTCCTGCGACCCGAGGTCGTCAAGCTCGACCAGCGCCTCGTGCAGGAGCCCCTCGACGAGGACGTGGCCCGCGTCGCGGCCGCCGTGGGCGCCTACGCCGAGCGAAACGACGCCGTCGTCCTCGCCGAGGGCATCGAGACCGCCGAGCACGAGCGCACAGCCCGCGCCCTCGGCGCGACCCTCGCCCAGGGCTAC
>NZ_JBVPVA010000100.1:0-30218 GCF_055612215.1 Actinomycetospora sp.
TGGCCCGCGAACACGTGCAGGCCGGGGTGCTCGGGGCGGTCGCCGACGACGAGGGCGCGGTCCGGGGCGAACGTGCGCTGGCCCGCCCAGGTGGTGACCACCGAGCGGAGGCCGAGCGTGGTCACCGCGTTCACCCGCTCCAGGGCGAGGGCGACGTCGAGCTCGTCGGGGCGGGCGTCACCGGGCTCCTGCGGGGTCTCCTCCGACGGCGAGACCAGCAGGTGCTGCCCCTCGGGCTTGGCGTACCAGTGGTCACCCGCGGAGACGGCGAACGGGTCGTCGGGCCGCACCGGGGCGCCGGGCGGGACGCGCGCGATCGCGATCGTGCGCCGGTAGGCGGTCAGGCCGACCGGGGCGGCCCCGGCGAGGACGAGGAGCCGGTCGGTCCAGGCGCCGGCCGCGACGACGACCAGGTCGGTGTCGAGCGTGTCGCCCCCGCCCGTGGTGACCCGCCAGCCGGTGCCGCGGCGCTCGAGGCCGACGACGGGGGCCCCGGTGCGGATCTCGCCGCCGAGGGCCCGGAACCGTCGCCGGTAGTGCTGGTGCAGGCCGATCGGGTCGGCGTCCATGGCGTCCTCGACGACCGCCGCGGCCCGCACGGCGTCGGGCCGGAGGGCGGGCCAGCGGCGCACGGCCTCGTCGGGGGCCAGCTCGGTGACCGGGCCGAGCGGGAGGACCTCCTCGCGCAGGAGCCGTTCCTCCTCGGCGGTGGCGGCGACGTGCAGGACCGGCCGTGGGCGCAGGAACCCGTGGCCCGCCTCGCCGGCGAGCGTCGCGAACCGGTCCCGCGACGCTGCGATCAGCGTGCGGGTGGGCGCCGGTCCGTGGCCGGGGATGTAACTCGCGGCCGATCGCCCGGTGGTGTGCCGGGCGAGCTCCGGCTCGGCCTCGAGCAGCAGCGGGCGCCCGACGCCGGCCGCGGCGAGCTCGGCCGCGACCGACGTCCCGGCGATGCCGCCGCCGATGACGACGCAGTCATGTGAACGATTCTGGTCGCCCTGGCGACGGAATCCGTTCACATGGACCGGAGGTCCAGGCCCAGGTCCAGGGCCGGCGAGGAGTGGGTGAGCCCGCCGACGGAGAGGAAGTCCACCCCGCTGGCGCCGTACGCGGCCGCGGTGTCGATCGTCAGCCCGCCGGACGCCTCGAGACCCGTCCCCGGGGCCCGGCCGTCCCGGCGCCGCACCGCCTCGGCGCACTCGTCGGCCGGGAAGTTGTCCAGCAGCACCAGTTCCAGGCCGAGCCCGAGGGCCTCGTCCAGCTGGGCGAACGAGTCGACCTCGAGCTCGCAGGGCAGGTCGGGCGCCGCCGCCCGGGCCGCGCACACCGCCGCCGTCACCGACCCGGCCGCGTGCACGTGGTTGTCCTTGATCAGCAGCGCGTCGCCCAGCGACATCCGGTGGTTCACCCCGCCGCCGCAGCGCACCGCGTACTTCTGCAGCGCCCGCAGGCCCGGGACGGTCTTGCGGCTGTCGCGGATGCGGGCCCGCGTGCCCGCCACCGCGTCCACCCACGCACTCGTGGCCGTCGCGACCCCGGAGAGCTGGCACAGCAGGTTCAGGGCGGTGCGCTCGGCGGTGAGCAGCGTCGCGAGCGGGGCCCGGACGGCGAGCGCGACGTCGCCGGCGTGCAGCCGGTCGCCGTCGGCGCGGGCGTCGAGGATCTCGAGGTCCTCGCCGCACACGCGCTCGAGCACCCGCACCGCCACGCCCACGCCGGCCAGCGTGCCGGCCGGACGGGTGCGGAACTCCCCGACCGCGACCGATCCGGGCGGGACGCACGCCGCCGTCGTCCGGTCGGGGCCGTCGCGCAGGTCCTCGTCGAGGGCGAGGTCGACTACGCGGTCGACCTCCGCGGCGTCGAGCCCCACGGGCAGGGCGATGGCGGTCATGCGGCACCTCCGAGAGCCAGGTCCATCGGGGTCAGGCAGAGCCGGCCGTCGACGAGGGTGACCGCCGCCGACGCGCCCTGCCACCGGTCGTCGCGCCGGGGGTGGTCGCGGCGGACGTGGCAGCCGCGCGACTCGGTGCGCGACCCGGCGGCCGCGAGCAGGGCCCCCGCGGCCAGGGTGAGCGCGGCGTCCTCGACGGCGGCCCGGTCGGTGAGGGGACGCTCGACGGTGACCGACTCCACCGCATCGGAGACCGCCGCGAGCCCCGCCGCGTCCCGCCCGATCGCGGCACCGCGGCTCATCGCCGCCTGCAGCACGGTGCGGTCGGCGGCCCCCGCGACGAGCCGCTCCGGCTCCCCCGGGCGGATCACCGGGCGGGGTCCGGCGAGGGCGCGGGCCACGTCCGCCCCCGCCCGGCGACCCACGACGAGGCCCTCGAGCAGGCTGTTCGACGCGAGTCGGTTGGCGCCGTGCAGCCCGGTGCGGGCCACCTCGCCGGCGGCCCAGAGCCCGGGGACGCCGGTGCGGCCGCGGGTGTCGGTGACGACGCCACCGCACGCGTAGTGCGCCGCCGGCCGGACCGGGATGGGGTCGCGGGCGACGTCGACGCCCATCGCGTCGCAGGACGCGGTCACCGTCGGGAACCGGCGGCGGACGTCGGGCACGCCGGTCGCGTCGAGCAGCACGTGGTCGGCGCCGGTGCCGGCGAGCACGGCCGTGATGGCGCCGGCGACGACGTCGCGGGGCGCGAGGTCCCCGCGGGGGTCCACGCCGGCCATCACCGGGCGGCCCGTCAGGTCGACCAGGCGCGCCCCCTCGCCGCGCAGGGCCTCGGTGACCAGCGGCGCGCGGCCGCGCAGCCCGGGCACCCGCAGGGCGGTGGGGTGGAACTGGACGAACTCGACGTCGGCCAGCGTCGCCCCGGCCCGCAGGGCCAGCGCCCAGCCGTCGGCGGTGGCGACCGCGGGGTTCGTCGTCGTCTCGTAGAGCCCGCCGACCCCGCCCGTGGCGAGGAGGACGGCCGGGGCGGTGACGACGCCCGTCGCTCCGCTCGTCCCGCCCACGACGTCGAGGCCGGTCATCCGGCCGTCCGGGTGCCGGCGCACCGCGACCGCGGTGTGCCCGGCGAGCACCGTCACCTCGCCGGGCAGCGCCGCGAGCAGGGCGCGCTCGACCTCGGCGCCGGTGGCGTCGCCGCCTGCGTGGATGACGCGGGTGGTGCCGTGGCCGCCCTCGCGGGTGCGGGCCAGGCGGGTCCCGGCAGAGTCGAACACCGCGCCCCGCGACCGCAGCTCGGCGACGGCGTCGGGCCCCCCGGCGAGGATCTCGCGGGTCGCGGCGTCGTCGACCAGGCCGCCGCCCGCGGCCAACGTGTCGGCCACGTGGGCGTCGACGCTGTCGCCCGCGACGTCGCCGAGCACGACCGCGATGCCGCCCTGCGCCCACCGCGTCGACCCCTCGTCGGGGGCGTCCTTGGTGACGACGACGACCCGCAGGCCCGCCCGCGACGCCTCGGCAGCCGCGGAGAGCCCGGCGACGCCGGAGCCCACGACGACGAGGTCCGCGGCCGCGCCCCAGGCGCTCACTCCCCGCCCCCGGGCCGACCGATCTCGATCATCCGCCGGACCGACGCGCGCGCCTTCTCGGCCGTCGCGGGGTCCACGTGGACCTCGTCCCGACCCTCGCGCAGCGCCCGCGTGAGCGCACCCGGCGTGATCGTCTTCATGTAGCCGCAGGCGGCCCGGTCGTTGACCGCACGGAAGTCGACCATCGGGTTGGCGCGGCGCAGCTGGTGGAGCATGCCGACCTCGGTGGCCACGAGCACGGAGGCCTTCGTGGTGTTCTTCGCGGCGTCGAGCATGCCGCCGGTGGAGAGGATGTGGACCTGCTCGCGCGGCACCGCGCCCGCCCCCGCCAGGTAGAGCGCGCTGGTGGCGCAGCCGCACTCGGGGTGGACGTAGAGGTCGGCGTCGGGGTCGGCCTGCGCGCGGGCGGTGAGCTCGGCGCCGTTGATCCCGGCGTGCACGTGGCACTCCCCGGCCCAGACGTGCAGGTTCTCCCGGCCGGTCTCGCGCCGGACGTGGGCGCCGAGGAACTGGTCGGGCAGGAAGAGCACCTCGCGGTCCTCGGGCACCGACGCGACGACCTCGACGGCGTTCGACGACGTGCAGCACACGTCGGTCTCGGCCTTCACCGCCGCCGTCGTGTTGACGTAGCTGACGACGACCGCGCCGGGGTGCTCGGCCGTCCAGGCCCGGAGCTCGTCGGCGCTGATCGAGTCGGCGAGCGAGCACCCGGCGCGCGCGTCGGGGATGAGCACCGTCTTCTCCGGCGCGAGGATCTTCGCGGTCTCGGCCATGAAGTGGACGCCGCAGAAGACGATCGTGCTCGCGTCGCTGGCGGCCGCGATGCGGGAGAGGGCCAGCGAGTCGCCGGTGTGGTCGGCGACGTCCTGGATCTCGGGGCGCTGGTAGTTGTGCGCGAGCACGACCGCGTCGCGCTCCCGGGCGAGTCGCCGGACCTCGGCCGCCCACTGCTCGACGACGTCGTCCGGGGCGCCGGCCAGGGACCGGGGCTCGACGAGGTCGGTCGGCGGCTGGTGCGCCTGCACGTCCACGGTGACGGTCATGCGGTGTCCTCCCCCGGGGTCGGCGCGCTCGCGGTGGGAACGCGGACCCCGGTGCGGCGGGTTCGAGGTTTTCGCCTTTTGGTCGAAAACGTGCGCGACAGTACGCCGCGACCACGCGTGGTGCCAGCCTCCGGGCCACCGGGTATGACCGAGCACACGCGCGGCCGCGTCGGCGTCACCGACCGGGCACGCACCGCTACCGTGCCGTGGGTGGAGGTGGCCGGGTGGAGGCCGAGGGCCTGATCGCGCACGACGTGCTGGCCGTCGTCCTGCGCATCACCGGACCCGTGCCGTCGGTGCTGCTCTGGCAGCGCGCCCGCGAACCGCACGCCGGTCGGTGGGCGCTCCCGGGCGGCCGGCTCGGGGCGGGCGAGGACGTCGAGGCCTCCGTGCGCCGCCACCTCGCCGAGAAGGTCGACCTCGCCGAGGTCGCCCACGTCGAGCAGCTCGCGGTGTTCTCCGACCCGCACCGCGGACCCGCGCCGCGCCGGGTCGCGACCGCCTTCCTCGGGCTCGTCCCCTCCGACGCCGATCCGGCGATCCCCGACGACACCGCCTGGCACCGGGTCGACGCCCTCCCGAGGACGGCCTTCGACCACGGCGAGATCACCCGCGTCGGCCTCGACCGGCTGCGCGCGAAGCTCTCCTACACCAACATCGGGTTCGCGCTGGCCCCCGACGTCTTCTCGATCTCCGAGCTCCGCCGCCTCTACGCCGCCGCGCTCGGGCACCACGTCTCCGCGACCAACCTCCAGCGGGTGCTCACCCGCCGCGGCGTCCTCGTCCCCACCGGCAGCACGGCCGCGCCCGGTCCCGCGGGCGGGCGGCCGGCGGCGCTCTTCCGGTTCTCCGAGCACTCACTGCGGGTGACCGACCCGTTCGCCGCGCTGCGCCCGCCGTCAGGGGCCGGGGCGGTCTGAGGTGTCCTCCCGGCTCGTCCATCCGGCGATCGTGGGCCGCAGACCGTAGCGTGACGCCCGTGGTCGACACGCTGCCCCTCTTCCCGTTGGGCACGGTGCTGTTGCCCGGGGCACCGCTCCCACTGCACGTGTTCGAGCCCCGTTACCGGCAGCTGACCATCGACCTGGTCACCGGCGCGGTCCCCGGCAAGCAGTTCGGGGTCGTCGCGGTCCGTGAGGGATGGGGTCCCGACGACGGGCGCGCGGGGCTCCACGAGATCGGGTGCACCGCGGCGCTGCGCGAGGTCCGGCGGCTCCCCGACGGCCGCTTCGACATCCTCACCGTCGGTGACCGCCGCTTCCGGTTGCTCGACGTCGACGACTCCACCGCGCCCTACCTCGTCGCCAACGTCGAGTGGCTCCCCGACCTCGAGGGCGACGACCCCGAGGCGCTGGAGCCGCTCGAACGCGCGGCCCGCGCCGCGCACCGTCGCTACTGCACCACGGCCCGCACCTACCGACGCCGGCTCGACGCCGAGACCGGCGAGCCCGCCGACGCCGACGCCGAACCCGCCCCGGAGGGCGAGGCTCCTCCGGTGAGCAGCGCCGAGGACGGGCCGGTCGACGCGGCGGTCCTCGCCCACCTGCTCGCGGCCGACTGCCTGCTCCCCCTCGGCGACCGCCAGGAGATCCTCGAGCAGACCTGCCCGAAGAAGCGGCTGGAGCTCGTCTCGCACTCGATGTCCCGCGAGGCCGAGCTGCTCGGGCGGCTCCACGCGGTGTGGGCGCCGACGGCGAAGTTCGCGGTGCCCAGCAGCGACAACTGAGGGGTCAGTCCTCGGGGCGGGCGAGGTCGTCGACGCCCAGCGCGATCGCGCACAGCAGGTAGACCAGCACCGCGCCGACGCCCGCGCCCAGCACCGTCCAGAACGACCCGATCTCGGCGGGCACGGTCGCGAGCGTCGCCGGGATCGGCGGGCCGGGCGTGCCGGTCGAGGAGGCCTCGGCGCGGTCGAGCAGGACCCCGACCGGGTTGCGGTCGGTGAGCGGGCCCGCGAGCCAGCTGCCGACGCGGGCCGCGAGCCAGGCGCCCGCCGTCGTGGCGGCCGCGATCCCGAGCAGCATCACCGGGCCGCGCCGGACCCGCGTACGCCAGGCGAGCGCGCCGACGACGACGCCGTACGCGGTCGCGAGCAGGAAGAACACGGCGGTCGCGTCGAAGACGTGGTCGGACTCGGCGGCCAGTCCGGCGCTGGCCCCCGTCGCCGTCGTGACCGTCGTCTGCCCCGGCGCGACGAGGGCCCACAGCACCCCGACCAGCAGGCCGCCGGCGAGGACGGCGAGCACGATCCGCAGGACGGGACGGACGTCGCCGAGGATCTCGCGGCGGGTGAGCAGCCCGGTCGGGGGCTCGGCGACGAACTCGTCGGCGGGGAACTGTTCGGCGCTCACGCTCACCGCTGGGCCCGGCTCGCGCTCGTGGTCTCGCCATGGCGGCTGCAGCGCGCGGTCCAGCCCATCGGGTCGACCTGGACGACCATCCGCCGGGCGCACTCCGAGCAGTAGCGCGGCGGGTCGATCAGCGCCAGGCGCGCGCGGCACCGGTCGTGATCGCCGGAGGCGGCCTCACCGCCGCAGAAGGAGCAGAACATCTACAGGGTGTCGTTGAGGGCCTTGATCGGCATCTTGAGGGTCTCGAGCATCTCGAGGTCCTGCTCGGCCGGTCGCCCCAGGTTGGTGAGGTAGTTCCCGACGATGATCGCGTTGACCCCGCCGAGCATCCCCTGCTCCGCGCCGAGGTCACCGAGGGTGAGCTCGCGGCCGCCGGCGAAGCGCAGCACGGTCTTCGGCATCGCGAGCCGGAACGCGGCGATCGTCATGAGCGCGTCCGGGCCCTGCGGCACGTCGAGGTGCGCGAACGGGGTGCCCGGGTTCGGGATGAGGAAATTCATCGGGACCTCGTCGGGCTCCAACTCGGCGAGTTGCACCGCGAACTCGGCGCGCTGCTCGAGCGTCTCGCCCATCCCGACGATCCCGCCGCAGCAGACCTCCATGCCCGCGTCGCGAACCATCCGCAGCGTCTCCCAGCGCTCCTCCCAGGTGTGGGTGGTGACGACCTCCGGGAAGTGGCTGCGCGCGGTCTCGAGGTTGTGGTTGTAGCGGTGCACGCCCATCGCGGCGAGCTGGTCGACCTGGTCCTGGGTGAGCATCCCCAGCGAGCAGGCGACGTTGATGTCGACCTCGGCGCGGATCGCCGCGACCCCGGCCCGGATCTGCTCCATGAGCTTCTCGTCGGGCCCGCGCACGGCGGCGACGATGCAGAACTCCGTCGCCCCGGTCTTCGCGGTCTGCTTGGCGGCCTCGACCAGGCGGTCCTTGTCCAGCCACGCCGCGCGGACCGGGGAGTCGAACAGGCCCGACTGGGAGCAGAAGTGGCAGTCCTCGGGGCAGCCGCCGGTCTTGAGGCTGACGATGCCCTCGACCTCGACGTCGGGCCCGCACCAGCGCATCCGCACCTCGTGGGCCAGCGCGAGCGCCTCGGTCAGCCGCTCCCCCGGCAACCGCAGCACCTCGAGGACCTGCGCCTCGGTCAGGCCCTCGCCGCGCTCCAGGACCTGCTCGCGGGCGACGGCGAGGATGTCCCCGTCGGCGCCCTGGCCGGTCTGACTGGCGGTGCCGGTGCTCGCCGTCACGCGTCGCTCCTCGTCGTCGGGGCTGATCGTCGGCGAGTCTGCCCCACGGTCGCCGGTCACGGGAGGGGCGGGACCCACTGCCCGCCCAGGACGGGATGCAGGCCACACCGGGCCGTCGTCAGGAAGCGCCGCGGGTCGGCGTCGCCGAGGCCCCCGGGCAGGACGCCGAGCAGGGGCGCACCGGTGACGGCCGGAAGGTCGGCGAGGTTGGTGCGCTCGGCCAGGTCGGGCTCCTCGGGGTAGGCGCCGACGACCTGGCCGAGGTGGGTGAGCCCGCGGCCAGCGAGCGCCTCGGCGGTGAGCGCGGCCGTGTTGAGCACCCCGAGGCCCGCAGAGGCGACGACGAGGACGGGGGCCCCGAGCGCGGCGGCGACGTCGGCGAGGGTCTCGCCGTCGTCGTTCAACCGGACGAGCAGGCCGCCGGCTCCCTCGACGACCAGGAGGTCGGCGCCGGCCGCCTCGATCTCCGCGACCGCGGTGGTGATGTCGGCGACCCGGAGCGGTGGCAGTCCGCTGCGGCGTGCGGCGGTCGCCGGGGCGAGCGGCTCGGGGTAGCGGGCCAGCTCGCGGGTGGCGACGTGCGGGCCCGCGAGCCGGGTCACCTCGGCCAGGTCCCCGGGCTCCCCCGGCCCGATCCCGGTCTGGGCCGGCTTGAGGACGACGACGCGGTCCCCGGCCTCGGCGGCCAGGGCGGCCACGGCGGCAGTGACCACCGTCTTGCCGACGTCGGTCCCGGTGCCCGAGACGATCATGGTCCGCACGGCCGCGAGCGTAATCGGGCCGCCCGTCAGAAGTCGGGGTCGCTGTCGTAGCGGCTGGGGCGTGCTCCTTCCTGTGCGCGGGCGCGTCGGGTGAGGCGCTCGGCGGTGGCGCGGGCCTCCTCGGTGATGCGGCCGTCGCGGGTGCGGTTGGGCGCCCAGTCCGGGCGTGGTCGGGGCTCGCCGGGGTCTGGGCTGATGCCGTGGCCGGGCTCGACGGGGGCGGGCCGGGGATGGGTCACCCGGCTCTCGACGCGGTGGCGGGTGCCGGTGGGGTCGGTGATCAGGAACCGTCCGGGTGTGGGCTGGGTGTAGGTCCAGCCGGCCTGGTGCTTGGCGCGGTGGTCGTGGCGGCAGAGAAGGTCGAGGTCGTCGGCTTCGGTGCGCCCGCCGCGGATCCAGTCGAGCGTGTGGTCGATGTCGCAGACCTCGGCGCGGCGGGTGCAGCCCAGCGCGATGCAGGTCTGGTCCCGGGCGGCGACCCAGCGGGCGAGCGCGGCGCCGGGGAAGCGGCGGTCGCGCTCGCGGGTGGTGGTGGCGGGGTGGTCCTCGGGGTCGGCCTCCTCCGAGCGCACCAGTGCCTCGCGGAGGCGCCGCAGCCACGCGGTGGTGGCCCCGTCGAGCGCTGTAGCCCGGGCCCGGCCGAGCGGGTCGGCCTCGTGCGCGGTCGCCTCCGGGTCGAGGGCGTGGATCAGCTCCGCCGTGGCTGTGAGCTCCACGGTCCGGCGGCGGTGGCGGGGATCGCGGACCGCGTGGGGTGGGGCGCGCAGCACCAGGAGGTGTTCCAGGTGGCCCCGCTCGTCGTGGACGAGGACGTGCCAGGTGGCGCTGCCGTGGGCGAGGGCGGCGGTGCGGGCGGTCCCGGCGGGAACGGCGCCGAGGCCGGGGAGGGCGCCGGGCTGGTCGTCGAGGCCGAGCAGGGTGGACAGGGTCAGCCGGACCGCGGTCCCGGGCGCGAACACGACCGACGCGTCACCAGGGCACCAGCCGTGGTCGTCGGGGTCACCATCATCGGAGCCGTCGTCCTCCGGGCCGTCCCCACCCTGGCCGTCGTCGCCCGGTCCGCGGTCGTCGGGGCCACCGGCGTCGGGCCCCTGGTCCGGGCCACCGGCGTCGTCGCCGGCAGGGTTGTTCTCCTCGGGAGCGTGGTCGCTCGGGCCGTCGTCGTTCGGGCCTGTGTCGTCGGGATCGTCGTCGCCTGGTCCGCCGTCGCCCGGTCCGTCGTCGTTCGGGCCTGTGTCGTCGGGATCGGCGTCGCCCGGGCCGTCGTCGTCGGGTCCGTCGTCGTCGGGTCCGTCGTCGCGGGGACCGCCGTCACCGGGGCCTCCGCCCTCGTCGTCGGGGTCGTCGGTAGCGGGGAGCTGGCTGAGTTCGGTGGTGACCGCGGCGATGATCTCGGCGTCGGGGAGTCCGGCCTGGGTGCCGTCCATGAGCCGCACGAACACCCGCGCCTCGACGAACCCGAGCCCGACCTTGCGTCCGGCGGCGCGCAGCCGGGCCCGCGCCGCGAGCGCGAGGGTCCGCAGCCGCGCCTTGGCGTCCTGGGCCAACTCGGGCGGGAGATCCCGTCCGCAGAGGTTCACTGCACCGGACGGCGCGGTCTCGGCGGTGACCCGCGCCCGAGCTGTGGCGGCGGCGAGCCGGTTGGCGCCCCAGACCCGGTCGACCGCGTAGCCGGCGTCGAGGATCCGGTCGCGCAGCTCGCCCAGCCCGAGGTCGGGGGCGTCGTCGAGCAGCGCGGCGACCACCGCTCGGGCCTGGGCGTCGGTGAGCCCCTGCAGGCCGGTGACGAACTGGGTGGCCTTGGCCAGTTCCAGCGTCCCGGCGCGCATTCGTTCCCCGAGGGCGGGCATCCGCTCGAGCACCCCGACCGCCACGTCGAGGCGGGCCGTGGCCATCCCGGTGGTCCAGCCCAGCGACGCCGCGGCGATCTTCGGGGCGAACTCGTCGAGCTCGACGCGCTCGGTGGTCCCGGCGCGCGCCGAGCAGGCCTCGCGCAGGGTGACCAGCAGCAGCCAGTCCTGGCGGTTCCGCTGCCGGAAGGCGGCGCGCATCCACGCCGCGGCGTCCTGCCCGGTCGTGCCGGCGGGGTCGAGGGCGTCCAGGGCGGCGGCGAGCTCGGCTCCCGCGGGCAGCACGTCGGGCCCCTCGAGGGCCGCTTCGTCCACCACCACCGCCATGGATCGAACACTAGTTCGACACCCCGACAGTCACGGTCGGGATCAGGCACCCACGACTGGGCCGACCGAGTGAACTTCCGGCGGCTCAGAGCCAGTCGCGCACGCGGACCGCGGTGGGGTCGGGCGCCGGACGCTCGGCGGCCTCGACGTCGGGACGCGGCGTGCCGTCCACGTCGTGGACCGCGCCGCAGCAGAGGCACCGCAGGTAGTCCGGAGCCTCGGCCAGCGGGCGTCGGCAGCGGCCGCAGTGCCAGAGCCGGAACGCCGATCGGCTGTCCGTGACGGTCACGCCGTCCTCCATTCGGGATCGATTCCGTGAAGCAAGGTCCAGGATGCCACCACGACGCCGCCCGAGGGCACGGGGGATCACCCCGCCAGCGCGCTCCCCCGCACGACCGGGAGGACCTCGGAGAGCACCCGGTCCACCAGGGCGAGGTCGTCCGCGCCCAGATCGGCCCGCGCCGTGAGCCGCAGCCGCGACGTGCCCTCCGGGACCGACGGCGGCCGGAAGCAGCCGGCCCGCAGACCGGCCGCGGCACAGGCGTCGCGGGCCGCCGTCGCCAGCTCGGGCTCGCCGAGCACCACGGGGACCATCGCGGCCGTGGGCTCCGTGACCCCCGCCCACGGGGCCGCCGCCCGTGCCGACGCCGCCACCGACGCGGCCGCCCGGTGCAGCGCCGCGACCCGCTCGGGCTCGTCGCGCAGCACGCCGAGCGCCGCCAGCGCTCCACCGACCGCGGCCGGGGCCAGCCCGGTGTCGAAGATGAACGCGCGCGCGGCGTCGACCAGGTGCGCCACGACGTCGGCGTCGCCCAGCACCACCCCACCCTGGGAGCCCAGGGACTTCGACAGCGTCGCGGTCACGACGACGCCCCGCTCCCCGGCCAGTCCAGCCTCGGCCACCAGCCCCGAGCCGGGCGCCGACGCCGGCCCCCGCACGCCGAGACCGTGCGCGTCGTCGACGAGCAGCACCGCGCCCCGGGCCCGGCAGACCGCAGCCAACTCCCGGAGCGGCGCCAGACCCCCGTCCACGGAGTCGACGCCGTCGGTGACCACCACCCGGCGGGACTCCGGAGCCGCCGCGAGGACCGCGTCGACGTCGGCGGGGACCGAGCACCGGGCCACCACGACACGGGCCCGCGACAGCCGGGCCGCGTCCACCAGCGAGGCGTGCGCCGCGACGTCGGAGACGACGAGCGCGCCCCGGCCCGACAGCGCCGTCACCGCCCCGAGGTTGGCCGTGTAGCCCGACGAGAAGACCAGGGCGGCCTCCGCGCCACAGAAGGCGGCCAGCGCGTCCTCGAGATCCGCGTGCAGCCGCGTCGACCCGGTCACCAGTCGGGAGCCCGTCGACCCCGCACCCCACGTCCGCGCCGCCGCGACCGCGCCCTCGACGACGCGGGGGTCGCGCGCGAGGCCGAGGTAGTCGTTCGAGGCGAGGTCGACGAGCGGCTCGACGACCTCGCGCGGGGTCACCGTCCGGCGCAGCCCCGCCGCCCGGCGGGTCCGCGCCGTCTCCTCCAGCCACGCCAGGGGGTCGCTCACGCCGACACCCTAAGCACGGGCCCGGGGACGAGCCCGCGCCGCGGTCAGCCCGCGGTCGCCGCCGCCACCACCCCGCGGGCGATGCGGGCCACGTCGTCGGGCGGGGTGACGAACGGCGGCATCGTGTAGACGAGGTCGCGGAAGGGGCGCAGCCACACCCCCGCCCGCTCGGCCGCGGCCTGCGCCGCCGGGACGTCCACGGGGTGGTCGAGCTGGACGACCCCGATCGCGCCGAGCACCCGCACGTCCCGGACGCCGGGCGCCTCCCGCGCCGGGGCGAGCCCGGCGCGCAGGACCTCGGAGATGCCCGCGACCTCCGCGCGCCAGTCGCGGCGCAGCAGCTCGTCGATGCTGGCGAGTGCGACCCGGGACGCGAGGGGGTTCCCCATGAACGTCGGGCCGTGCATGAGCCCGCCGCCACCGCGCTCGTCGCTGACGGCCGCCGCGACGGCGGGTGTGCACAGCGCCGCGGCCAGCGTGAGGTAGCCGCCGGTCAGGGCCTTGCCGACGCACATCACGTCGGGCGCCACGCCCGCGTGGTCGGCGGCGAAGAGCTCGCCGGTGCGCCCGAAGCCGGTCGCGATCTCGTCGAACACGAGGACGAGGTCGTGGCGGTCGGCGATCTCCCGCAGCGCGTGCAGGTGCCGCGGGTCGTGGAAGCGCATGCCTCCGGCACCCTGCACGACGGGCTCGACGATGATCCCCGCCAGCTCGCCGGAGTGGGCCTCGGCGACCTGCGCCAGGTGCTCGTCGTACGCCCCGTCGTCCGTCGGGGGCGGCACGTCGGCGAACACCTGCTCGGGCAGGAAGCCCGTCCACAGCGCGTGCATCCCGCCGTCGGGGTCGCAGACGCTCATCGCCGCGAACGTGTCGCCGTGGTAGCCGCCGCGCCACGTCATCATCCGGGTGCGCTCCGGCCGGCCCCGCGCCCGCTGGTACTGCAGGCACATCTTCACCGCGACCTCGACGGACACCGAGCCGGAGTCGGCGAGGAACACGTGGCGCAGCGGCTCGGGAGTGATCTCGACGAGGCGGGTCGCGAGCGCCACCGCCGGGTCGTGCGTGAGCCCCCCGAACATCACGTGGCTCATCTCGTCGGTGGCCGCGCGCAGGGCCGCGTCGAGGGCCGGGTGGCGGTAGCCGTGGATCGCCGCCCACCAGGAGCTCATCCCGTCGACCAGCTCGCGGCCGTCGTCGAGGGTCAGCCGCACGCCCCGCGCGGAGCGGACCACCAGCGGGGCGGTGCGTCCCGGCATCGGCCCGTAGGGGTGCCAGACGTGCTCGCGGTCGCGGGCGAGGAGGTCGGCCGGGGAGGACACGCCTACGATCGTCGGCCATGGTGGCGGGGGGCGCGACGCACGGGTCGGTCCCGCCCCGTCCCGTGCCCTCCGCGTCGGCCGAGGACGCCTTCAGCCGGCGCCGTGAGGTCGCGGCGACGAGCGCCCGCTCGCTGCTGCTGACCGTGCTCGGGGAGTTCGTCCTCCCGGCCGGCGAGCCGGTCTGGACCCAGACGCTGCTCGACGCGCTCGGCGCCGTCGGCGTCGAGGAGAAGTCCGCGCGCCAGGCGCTGGCCCGCACCGCCGCCGACGACGTCGTCGTCTCCGAACGGGCCGGACGGCGGGTGCGCTGGTCGCTGACCGCGTCCGGCCGGCGGCTGCTCTCCGAGGGCGCGGAACGGATCTACGCGCACGGGACGCCGCGGGAGCCCTGGGACGGGCGCTGGCTGCTGCTCGTCGTCAGCGTGCCCGAGGCCCAGCGGGCGCTGCGCCACCAGCTGCGCACGCAGCTCGCGTGGGCGGGTCTCGGCTCGCCGGCGCCGGGGGTGTGGGTGTGTCCGGACGCCGGGCGCCTCCCCGAGGCCCACCGGGCGCTGGACGACGTCGGGCTCGACGAGACCGCGCTCGTCGTCGTCGGGGGGACGCACGGCGGGCTCTCCGACGCCGAGCTCGTCGCGCAGGCCTGGGACCTGCGCGACCTGGAGGCCCGCTACGCGGACTTCGTCGCGCGCTTCGCCGGCCTCGAGCCCGACCCCGACGACCCCACCGCCGTCCTCGCCGCGCAGGTCCGGCTCGTCGACGCCTGGCGTCGATTCCCGTTCCTCGACCCGCAGCTGCCCGCCGAGCTGCTGCCGGCCGGATGGGTCGGGACCCGCGCGGCCGAGGTCTTCCACGGACGCCACGAGCAGTGGGCACCCGCGGCGCGGCGCGCATTCGGCGCCTGAGCGCCTCGACTTGCCTTCGAGCGCACTCGAAGGGCGACGATCGCGGGCGTCACCACGTCCCGTCCGAGGGAGACCCCATGGAGCTCGGCTTCCACGTCCCGATCTTCGCCATCGACGGCGGCCCGTCGGCCATCGCTCCCGAGCTCGCCCGGGTGGGGGCGGCCGCCGAGGCCTCCGGCGCGAGCTGGTTGTCGTTCATGGACCATTTCTTCCAGATCGAGCCGACCGGCCTGCCCGCCGAGTCCCCCATGCTCGAGGGCTACACGACCCTGGGCTTCCTGGCCGCCCATACGTCGACGATCGACCTGGCGCTGCTGGTCACGGGCGTGACCTACCGCCACCCGGGCCTGCTCGCCAAGATCGTGACGACGCTCGACGTCCTCTCCGGCGGCCGCGCCGTCCTCGGCATCGGTGCCGCCTGGTACGAGCGCGAGCACCGGGGGCTCGGCGTGCCGTTCCCGCCGCTGGCCGAGCGGTTCGAGCGCCTGGAGGAGGCGCTGCAGATCGTCGGGCAGATGTGGGACCCGCAGAACGACGGCCCGTACGAGGGCAAGCACTACCAGCTGGCCGAGACGCTGAACTCGCCGCAGCCGCTCCACCGGCCCCGGGTCCTCATCGGCGGCGGCGGGGAGCGCAAGACGCTGCGGCTCGTCGCGCAGTACGGCGACGCCTGCAACCTGTTCGCGTCCTCGGTCGACGACGTCGCGCACAAGCTCGACGTGCTGCGCCGCCACTGCGACGACGTCGGGCGCGACTTCGGCGAGATCCGCCTGACGATCACGGCGAACAACCCGCGGCCGGAGCCGGGCGACGCCGACGACTTCGTCGCCGCCATGGCCGACTACGCCAAGCTCGGCGTCCACCAGGTGATGGTCACGCCGACCACCGGCTCCCCCGCCGCGTGGATCGACGGGATGGCCCCGGCGGTGGCGCAGCTGGCCGACCTGGGCTAGCCGCCCGTCGTCGGGAGCCAGACCTCCCAGGCGATCCCGTCCGGGTCCTCGAACGACACGAACTCGGCGTACCCGGCGTCGCGCACCGGCGAGTGCGCGACGCCGTGCCGGTCGAGGTGCGCGATCCACTCCTCGAGGGCCGGGCGGTCGGCCACGGTCACCGCGAGGTGGTCGAGGCCGGTGCGCTGCGGGTCGAACCGGTCGTTCGAGCGCTCGTAGGGCTCGTGGATGCCCAGGACGAGGCCGGAGTCCGGGTGGCGGATCAACTGCCGCGGGTGCCGCGCCTCGGGCGGGCCCTCGCGGCGCTCGCTGGCCCGCTCGAAGCCCATCACCTGCTCGTAGAACGCCACGCTGGCCGCCATGTCGCGCACCACGAGCGCGACATGGGCAGCCTGCGTGAAGGTCGGGGTGGTCACGGGGCTACTGGATCCACACCGTCTTGGCGTTGACGAACGAGTGGGTGCCGAAGCTCGCGAGCTCGCGGCCGTAGCCCGAGTTCTTCGCCCCGCCGAACGGGACCTCCGGCGTCGAGGCCGTGACCTTGTTGATGTAGATCATCCCGCTCTCGACCTCGTTGGCGAACCGCTCCGCCTCGGCCGCGTCCTGGGTCCAGGCGCTGCCGCCCAGGCCGAAGCTCGAGTCGTTCGCGATGGCGATGGCCTCGTCGATGTCCTTCGCGCGGAAGAACAGCGCCACCGGGCCGAAGAGCTCCTCGTAGTACGCCGGGGCGCTCTTCGGGATGTCGGCGAGGACCGACGGCGGGTAGAAGTTGCCCGGTCCGCCCAGCGGCTTGCCTCCGGTGAGGAGCTTGGCGCCGGCGGCGACGGAGTCCTGCACCTGCTTGTCGAGCTCCTCGAGGCCCTGCGGACCCGACATCGGGCCGAGGTCGGTGTCCTCCGCCATCGGGTCGCCGACCTTGAGCGCCTCCATCTTCTCCACGAGGAGCCGCGCGAACTCGTCGGCGACCTGCTCGTGGACGATGATCCGCTTGGCGTTGATGCACGACTGGCCGTTGTTCAGGGTGCGGGAGGCGACGGCCGCGTCGGCCGTGGCGTCCAGGTCCGCCGAGGGCATGACGATGAACGGGTCGCTGCCGCCGAGCTCGAGCACGCTGGTCTTGACGTTCTTCCCGGCGAGGCCGCCGACCTCACGCCCGGCGGGCTCGCTGCCGGTCAGGGTGACCGCACGCACGCGGTCGTCGTCGATCATGGCCTCGATCATCGACGAGCCGATGAGCAGGGTCTGGAACACGTCCTGCGGGAAGCCGGCGCGCACGAGCACGTCCTCGATGGCGAGCGCGACCTGCGGCACGTTCGAGGCGTGCTTGAGCAGGCCGACGTTGCCGGCCATCAGCGCCGGGCAGAGGAAGCGGAAGACCTGCCAGTACGGGAAGTTCCACGGCATGACCGCCAGGACGGGGCCCAGCGGCTGGTAGCGGGTGAAGACCCGGGCGTTCTCCGGCGCGTCCGCCGGGTCCCACGGATGGTCGGCGAGGTGCTCCGGGGCGTGGTCGGCGTACCAGCGGCAGCCCAGCGCGCACTTGGCGACCTCGGCCTTCGCCGCGGCCAGCGTCTTGCCCATCTCGAGCGTGGCGAGCTCGGCCAGGTGGTCGACCTCGGCGTCGAGGATGTCGGCGGCGGCTCGCATCCAGCCTGCGCGCTCCTCCAGGCTGGTGTCGCGGTAGCTCTGGAACGCCTCCCACGACCGCTGGATCCTGTCCTCGAGCTGCTGGGAGGTGAGGGAGTCGAACTCCCGGACCGTCTCCCCCGTGGCGGGGTTCGTCGTCGCGATGGCCATGCCTCTGGTCTACCCCCTCGGCGCCCGCCTGCACACAGCTCTCACGGCGATCACAGCCGGGGGAAGACCTTCGCGGCGTTCCCGCCGAGGACGGCGTCGGTGAGCGCCTCCGAGAGCCCCAGGTCGCGGATCGCGGCGATGTTGCGGGCGGGGCTCGCGGCCGGCGAGTCGGTGCCGAAGATCGCCTTCGCCGCGATGCGGTCGAGGCCGAAGCTCGCGTAGTAGGTCGGCAGGCGCTTCGGGGGCAACCCGGCGAGGTCGAGCCAGACGTTCTCGCGGGTGAGCGCCAGCGAGGCGGCGGCGTCGTAGCTCCAGCCCCGACCCCCGTGGGCGAGGACCACGGTCAGGTCGGGGAAGTCACGCAGCACGTCGTCGACGAGCACCGGGTCGCCGTGCTTCGAGGTCGCGCCCGGGAAGAACGACGGGCCGGTGTGGACGATCACCGGGATGCCCCGCTCGACGCACCGCGCGTACGCGGGGTAGAGCTCGCGGTCGTTCGGGGCGATCCCGGCGTGCACCGGGTGGATCTTGAGTGCGACGGCGCCGTGGTCGAGCTGGCGGTCGAGCTCGCGCGCCACCGGGTGGTGGACGTGCGGGTTGACGTTGGCGACGATCCGGAAGCGCTGCGGATCGTGCTCGACGACCGGGAGCAGGTCCTCGACGGTCTGCCAGCCCGTCGCCTTCGGGCTGTACTCGCAGAACATCAGGACCCGGTCGACGCCCTCGTCGGCGAAGTAGCGGCTGATCTCCGCGGGGATCGGCGCGCCGTCGGCGTCGTAGTTCGCCGCCCAACGCGCCGAGTCGCCGGCCACCCCCATCCACTGGTCCCACGACACCTTGAGCCGGGCGAGGTGGGCGACGTGGACGTGGGCGTCGACGATCACGCGGCGACGCTAGTCGAACAGGTCCGGGTCCGTGCGCACGATCTCGTCCCAGAGCGGCTGGAAGGAGAACCAGCCCATGTAGGGCGTCCCGGTCTGCTCCGCGGTGAACTTCGCGTTCTCGTGGTCGATCAGCGTCGGGGTGCCCGCGGCCTCGGCGAGCAGCTGGGCCTGGCAGTTGCGCTCGGTGTTGACGAACCACCACGCGGCCTCGGCGACGGTGTCCCCGACCGAGAAGATGCCGTGGTTCTGGTGGAAGACCATCTTCCGGCCGGTCAGCCCCGTCGCGAGCGCGCGGCCGACCTCCGGGTCCAGCACGACGGCGCCGCGCCCCTCGGTCACCACGCCGTGCTTCTCGTAGAGCGTGCAGGCGTCCTGGGTGATCGGGTCGAGCGGGCGGCCGAGCGAGCTCCACGCCTTGCCGTACACCGAGTGCGCGTGCGCGGCGGCGACCACCTCGGGGTGGGCGTGGTGGACCGCGGAGTGGATGACGAACCCGGCCTGGTTCACCGGCCTGTTCCCGTACACCACCTCGCCGTCGTGGCTCACGGCGATGAGGTCGGAGACCCGGATGTGGCGGAAGCTCATCCCGAACGGGTTGACCCAGAACATGTGCGGGTCCTCGGGGTCCCGCACGGTGATGTGGCCGGCGATCCCCTCGCCGAAGCCGAACTTGCCGAAGATGCGGAACGCCCCGGCGAGCTGCTGCTTGCGGTGCAGCCGCTCCTCGGCGCTCGTCGCGAACGTCGGTGGCTGCGGCATCACGATGCCCTCCTGGGAGGGCCGGAAGCCGGAGGTCGTCTCGAGCTGGGACTCCTGCGTGGGTGCGGCCATGACCTCGACGGTGCGCCGTGTCACGCGAGGAGGTCAAGGGCTCGGCGGACGCGGGCGGACCGGAGGATGATCCGGAGCATGCCCGAACCCGGCGTCGCGCTCGAGAAGCTCGGTTTCCTCACCATCGGGACCTTCGACGGGGACGACCCGGGGCCCGGACACGAGCACCTGCTCGCCGAGATCGAGCTGGCCGAGCGCCTCGGGTTCGACAGCGTCTGGCTGCGCCACCGCCACCTTCAGTACGGGGTGTCCTCCCCGGTGACGCTGCTCGCGGCGGCCTCGCAGCGGACCTCCCGGATCGAGTTCGGCACCGCGGTCACCCCGCTGGGCTGGGAGAACCCGCTGCGCTACGCCGAGGACCTCGGCACCCTCGACATCCTCTCCGGCGGGCGGATGAACCCCGGCGTCTCGGTCGGGCCGCCGATGCACTTCGACGACGTCAAGGCCGCGCTCTACCCCGACACCGCCGACGTCGAGGACTTCACCTACGAGCGCGTGGCGCGGCTGCACCGCCTGCTGCGCGGCGAGCCCGCGAGCACGTTCTCCGGGGTCGAGGGCATCGAGTCGTTCTCCGACCACGTCCAGCCGCACTCCCCCGGGCTCGCCGACCGGCTCTGGTACGGCGCGGCCAGCGAGAGCTCGTCGCGACGGGCCGGGGAGCAGGGGCTCAACCTGCTCACCTCCAGCGTCGTGCGGGTCGCCCCCGACGAGGAGCCGGACTTCGCCGCCATCCAGGCCCGCTCGATCCGCGCCTTCCGCGCCGCCCACCCGGCCGGGGACGCGGCCCGGGTCTCGCAGGGCCTCGTCGTCATCCCCACCGACTCCGCGACCCCGGAGCAGCGCGCGAAGTACGAGGCCTACGTCGAGGCGCGCACCCCGCGGACCTCCTCGCCGCAGGGTCCCGGACGCCTGCTGTTCGCCCGCGACGTGCTCGGGACGTCCGGGGAGATCGCCGAGGCGCTCTACGCGCACGCCGGGTTCCGGGAGTCCCGCGAGGTCGTCTTCGCGCTGCCCTTCTCCTTCGCCCACGAGGACTACGTCCAGATTCTCACCGACATGGCGACGAAGCTCGGGCCGGCACTGGGATGGAGCCCGACGGCCGAGGCATGATCGCGCCATGCCACCTCCCGGTGTCCCCCTGGAACGGCAGGGGTTCCTGACCCTCGGCACCTACGACGGCGCCGACCCCGGTCCCGGCCACGAGTACCTGCTGCGCGAGATCGTCCTGGGCGAGGAGCTCGGGTTCGACTCGGTCTGGCTGCGCCACCGGCACTTCCAGTCCGGCATCTCCTCGCCGGTGACGATGCTCGCGGCCGCCTCGCAGCGGACGTCGCGCATCGAGTTCGGCACCGCCGTGACCCCGCTGGGCTGGGAGAACCCGCTGCGCTACGCCGAGGACCTCGGCACCCTCGACGTCCTCTCCGGTGGGCGGATGAACCCGGGGATCAGCGTGGGGCCGCCGATCCACTGGGAGGACGTCAAGGCCGGGCTCTACCCGGACACCGCCGACATCGAGGACCTCACCTACACCCGCGTCGAGCGCCTCCTGCGCCTGCTGCGCGGGGAGCCGGCGAGCACGTTCTCCGGGGTCGATGGCATCGAGTCGTTCTCCGACTTCGTCCAGCCGCACTCCCCCGGGCTCGCCGACCGCGTCTGGTACGGCGGCGGCAGCCGGCGCTCGGTGCGCTGGGCCGGCGAGCAGGGCCTCGCGATGCTGACCAGCAACGTGATCCAGTCCGAGGGCCACGACCTCGGCGACGACGCCTCCCGGGTCTTCGCGCAGATCCAGCACGAGCAGATCGAGCTCTTCCGGTCCGTGCACCCGCTCGGCGAGGCGGCCCGGGTGTCGCAGGGCCTCGTCGTCATCCCCACCGACTCCGCGACCGCGGACCAGCGCGCGAGGTACGAGGCCTACGTCGAGCACCGCACGCCGCGGACCGCCGTCGCGCACGGACCGCGCCAGATGCTCTACGCCCGCGACCTGGTCGGCCCGTCGGACGCGATCGCGGAGGCGCTGTACGCGAACGCCGCGTTCCGGGACGTCCGCGAGGTGGTGTGGGCGTTGCCGTTCACCTTCGAGCACGCCGACTACGTGCAGATCCTCACCGACATGGCCACGAAGCTCGGGCCGGCGCTCGGTTGGTCGCCGGGGGCGAGCGGAGCGACGGGGAAGGGGACACCGTGAGCGTCCTCGTCGAGCGCGACGGACCGGTCACGACGGTGACCCTCGACCGCCCCGAGCGCCGCAACGCCGTGGACGGCCCGACCGCTGCCGAGCTCGCCGACGCGTTCCGCGCCTTCGAGGCCGACGACGAGGCCGCGGTCGCCGTGCTGCACGGCGCCGGCGGGACGTTCTGTGCCGGCGCCGACCTCACCGCGATCGCCACCGAGGACCGCAACCGCACCGAGCCGGACGGGGACGGGCCGATGGGTCCGACCCGGCTGCGGCTGTCCAAGCCGGTGATCGCCGCGGTGGCCGGCCACGCGGTCGCCGGCGGGCTCGAGCTCGCGCTGTGGTGCGACCTGCGGGTGGCCGACGAGACCGCGGTGTTCGGGGTGTTCTGCCGTCGATGGGGCGTGCCGCTGATCGACGGCGGCACGGTGCGGCTGCCGCGCCTGATCGGGACGAGCCGGGCCATGGACCTGGTGCTCACCGGGCGTGCGGTGGAGGCGGCCGAAGCGCTGGCCATGGGCCTGGCGAACCGGGTGGTGCCGGCCGGGGAGGCGCTCGCGGCCGCGCAGGCGCTGGCCCGGGACCTCGCGGCGTTCCCGCAGGTCTGCCTACGCTCCGACCGGGCCTCGGTGCTCGACCAGGAGGGCCTCGACGAGCCGGCCGCCCTGGCCGCCGAGTTCGCCCACGGTGCGGCGGCGCTGGCCGCGGAGACCGTGGCCGGCGCCGCCCGGTTCGCGGCCGGGGAGGGCCGGCACGGCCGCTTCTGACCGTCAGGGGCGACCCGCCGGGACCATGCGGGTGGTGACCGCGAACCGGTTCCACGCGTTGATCACCGTGATCGCGGCGACCAGCTGCGCGAGCTCGGCCTCGTCGAACGCCGCCGCCGCCACCGCCCACGCCTCGTCGGGCACGAACCCGTCGGTGAGCACCGTGACGGCCTCGGTCAGCTCCAGGGCGGCCAGCTCGCGCTCGCTGTAGAAGTGGCGCGACTCCCGCCACGCGGAGAGCTGCACGATCCGGCTGGTGCTCTCGCCGGCGGCGAGCGCCTCGCGGCTGTGCATGTCGACGCAGAACGCGCAGTGGTTGATCTGTGAGGCCCGGAGCTTGACGAGCTCGACCAGCGGCGCCTCCAGCCCCGCCCCGGCGACGGCGGAGAGCGTGGCCATGGCCCGGTAGACGTCCGGGGCGTGGTCGGCCAGGGACAGGCGGGGCGGGTGGACGGGGCTGCGGGTGCCGACGGTCGTGGTCACGTCCTCGACGCTAGGCCCCCAGCGGACGGCGTCCGTGGTCCACTTCGGTGGTGACCTCGCAGACCAGTTCCGGCTCCCGACGGCGGGTCGGGGCCGATCTGCACCTCGACCTCGCGGTCACCGCGGGCCGCGGGGTGCGGGTGGCGCTCACCGACGCGCTCCGGGACGCGGTGCGGTCCGGGCGGTTGCCGGCGGGGACGGCGCTCCCCTCGTCGCGCGGGCTCGCCGCCGACCTCGGGCTCGCCCGGACCACCGTCGTCGACGCCTACGCGGAGCTGACCGCGGAGGGCTGGCTGACCGCCCGCCAGGGCGCACCGACCCGCGTGGCCGCCACGGTCCCCGTGCCGCACCCCGCGCCGCGGCCGGCGGACGGGCGCGACGGACCCGGCGTCGTGCACGACCTGCGCCCCGGCCGCCCGGACGCGTCGATGTTCCCGCGCGCGGCGTGGTGGCAGGCGGTCCGGCGGGCCGTCGCCGCGGCCCCGGACGCCGCGTGGGACTACGGCGATCCCGCCGGCCGCCCCGAGCTGCGCACGGCGCTCGCGACCTACCTGGCCCGGGTCCGGGGCGTGCGCGCCGGGCCCGAGCAGGTCGTCGTCACCGCGGGCGCGACCGAGGGGCTGCGCCTGCTCGCGGGCGTCCTCACCGACCGCGCCGGGGCGGGTCTGGCCGTCGAGGAGCTCGGCCTGCACGCCCACCGCCGGATGCTCGACGCGATCGGACCGCCGACGGTCCCCCTCGCCCTCGACGACGCGGGGGCCCGCACCGCCGAGCTGCCCGACCTGACCGCCGCGACCGGCACGCGGGCGGTCCTGCTCACCCCGGCCCACCAGTTCCCGACGGGGATCCCGCTGCGGCCGGCGCGACGGACGGCCGCCGTCGCGTGGGCGCGGGAGGCGGACGGGATCGTCGTCGAGGACGACTACGACGGCGAGTTCCGCTACGACCGCCGGCCGGTGGGCGCGGTGCAGGGCCTCGCCCCGGAGCGGGCAGCCTACCTCGGCACGGCGAGCAAGGCGCTCGCCCCCGGCCTGCGCCTGGGCTGGCTGGTGCTGCCCGTGGACCTGGCTCGAGCGGTAGCGGCACGGATGGCCGGCGGGGTGGGGGTCGTCGACCAGCTGGCGCTCGCCGACCTCCTCGACTCGGGCGGTTACGACCGGCAGGTGCGGACCGCCCGTCGCCACTACCGGCTCCGGCGGGAGGAGCTGGTGGCCCTGGTCGCGGGGCGGGGGCCGGGGCTGCGCGTCGTCGGGCACCCGGCCGGACTGCACGCCCTGATCGAGCTGCCCGACGGCACCGAGGCCGGGGTGCTCGACGCGGCACGGCAGCGCGGCGTCGCCCTCGAGGGCCTCGGCGCGTTCCGCCACCCCCGAGCGGCAGCGGGCCGCGACGGGATCGTCGTGGGGTTCGCGACCCCGTCGGCGAGCGCGTGGTCGGGCGCCCTCACCGCGCTGGGCGACCTCCTCGCGGCCGTCGGCTGAGCGCTACCCCAGGCAGCGCGGCCCGAGCAGTGCCTTGAGGTCGCCCATCAGCGCGCCCGAGTTGGTGACCTTGAGCCCGTCGTCGAGGCGCAGCACGTGGCTCGCCCCGTTGGCCGCCAGCAGCGTCAGGTGGACCTCGCTGGGACCCGGGTGGGCGACGAGGACCTCCTTGAACTTGCCGACCCGCTCCGGGGTGCACCGCGCGCTCTCGATCTGCACGCGGACCGGCGGCGCGGCCCCCGCCCCCGTCGAGAGGTCGGGGACCGCGAGGTCCTCGACGAACAGGCTCACGCGGTCGTCCCGCTTGTTGACCTTGGCCTTGAGCAGCACGATCGCGTCCTCGGACACGTCGATCGACACCGCCGCGTAGGTGCGGGGGAAGAACAGCACCTCGATGCCCGCGGCGAGGTCCTCGATCTGCGCCGACGCCCAGGGCTCGCCCTTCTTGTTCACCCGGCGCGTGACGCTCGCGAGGATACCGCCGACGGTGACGGACGCGCCCTCGGGGACGTCCCCCTCGAGGATCTTCGTGATGGGGGTGTCGGCCCGGCTGGCGAGCACGTGCTCGATGCCGTTGAGCGGGTGCCCGGAGACGTAGAGGCCGAGCATCTCCCGCTCGAGGGCGAGGCGGTGCTTGGGCTCCCACTCCCCGTCGGGGACCTTGACGTCGAAGATGCCCGTCGTGTCCGCGGTGTCGGCGCCCGCCTGGTCGTCGTCGTCGAAGCTGCCGAACAGGTCGAACTGGCCGTCGGCCTCCGCACGCTTGGTGGCCATCACCGAGTCGATCGCCTCGGAGTGGACGAGGGCGAGGCCCTTGCGGGGGTGGCCCAGCGAGTCGAACGCCCCGGCCTTGACCAGCGACTCGACGACCTTCTTGTTGCAGACCTGCTGCTCGACCTTGCGCAGGAAGTCCGAGAAGTCGGAGAAGTTGCCCTTCTCGCGACGGGTGGTGACGATCGAGTCGACGACTCCGGCGCCGACGTTGCGGATCGCGCTGAGGCCGAACCGGATGTCGCCGCCGACCGGGGCGAAGTCGCGCACCGAGTCGTTGACGTCGGGCGGGAGCACCGTGATGCCCATCCGGCGGCACTCGGCGAGGTAGATCGCCGCCTTGTCCTTGTCGTCGCGGACGCTGGTGAGCACCGCGGCCATGTACTCGGCGGGGTAGTTCGCCTTGAGGTAGGCCGTCCAGTAGGAGACGACGCCGTAGGCCGCGGAGTGCGCGCGGTTGAACGCGTAGTCCGAGAACGGCAGCAGGATGTCCCAGAGCGTCTTGATCGCGGCGTTGGAGTAGCCGTTGTCGCGCATGCCCTGGGCGAAACCCTCGTACTCCTTGTCGAGGATCTCCTTCTTCTTCTTGCCCATCGCGCGGCGCAGCAGGTCGGCCTTGCCCAGCGAGTAGCCCGCGAGCACCTGGGCGATCGCCATGACCTGCTCCTGGTAGACGATCAGGCCGTAGGTCTCGCCCAGCACCTCCTTGAGCGGCTCGGCGAGCTCCGGGTGGATCGGGGTGACCTCCTGCCGGCCGTTCTTGCGGTCGGCGTAGTCGTTGTGCGCGTTGGCGCCCATCGGTCCGGGCCGGTAGAGCGCGCCGACGGCGGAGATGTCGTCGAACTCGGTCGGGGCCATGCGGCGCAGCAGGTCGCGCATCGGGCCGCCGTCGAGCTGGAACACCCCGAGCGTGTCGCCGCGGGAGAGCAGCTCGTAGGTCGCCTTGTCGTCGAGCCCGAGGGTGTCGAGGTCGAGCGGCTCCTTGCCGTTGAGCGTGATGTTCTTCAGCGCGTCGTCGATGATCGTGAGGTTGCGCAGGCCGAGGAAGTCCATCTTCAGCAGCCCGAGGGTCTCGCAGACCCCCATGTCGAACTGCGTGATGATCGCGCCGTCGGCCTCCCGGCGCTGGATCGGGATCACGTCGAGGAGGTTCTCCTTCGACATGATCACGCCGGCCGCGTGCACGCCCCACTGGCGCTTCAGGCCCTCGAGGTCACGGGCGGTGTCGACGATCTCCTTGACCTGCGGGTCCGACTCGTAGAGCGCCCGCATCTCGGCGGCCTCGGAGTAGCGCTTGTGGCTGGGGTCGAACACGCCCGAGAGCGGGATGTCCTTGCCCATGACCGCGGGCGGCATCGACTTGGTGATGCGGTCGGCCACGGCGTAGCCGGGCTGGCCGTAGAGCACGCGCGCGGAGTCCTTGATCGCGGCCTTCGCCTTGATCGTGGAGTAGGTGATGATCTGGGCGATCTTCTCCTCGCCGTACTTCTCGGTGACGTAGCGGATCATCTCGCCGCGCCGGCGCTCGTCGAAGTCCATGTCGATGTCGGGCATGGAGACGCGCTCGGGGTTGAGGAACCGCTCGAAGATCAGCTTGTGGTGGATCGGGTCGAGGTCGGTGATGCCCAGGACGTAGGCCACCAGCGATCCGGCGGCGCTGCCGCGGCCGGGGCCGACGCGCAGGTTGACCGAGCGCGCGTAGTTCAGCAGGTCGGCCGTCACCAGGAAGTAGCCCGGGTAGCCCATCTGCATGATGACCGAGACCTCGTACTCGGCCTGCTTGCGGTAGTTCTCGGGGACGCCGTTCGGGAACCGCCAGTGCAGGCCCCGCTCGACCTCCTTGACCAGCCAGCTCGCCTCGGTCTCGCCCTCGGGCACCGGCGCGACCGGCTGCAGGTCGCGGCCCTCGGTGAAGGAGACGTCGACGCGCTCGGCGATCGCGAGGGTGTTGTCGCACGCCTCGGGGAAGATCGGGTCCCACTGGTCGCGCATCTCGCGCGCGCTCTTGAGGTAGAAGTCCTGCGCGTCGAACCGGAAGCGGTTCGGGTCGTTCATCGTCTTGCCGGTCTGGACGCAGAGCAGCACCTCGTGGGGCTTGGCGTCCTTCGCGTAGGTGTAGTGCAGGTCGTTGGTCGCGAGCCCCGGCAGGTCGAGCTTCTTCTTGAGGTCGTAGAGGTCGTCCCGGACCCGGCGCTCGATCTCGATGCCGTGGTCCATCAGCTCGCAGAAGAAGTTGTCCTTGCCGAAGATGTCGCGGTAGTCGCTCGCGGCCTGCATCGCGCCGTCGCGGTCGCCCTGCTGGAGCAGGCGCGCCACCTCGCCCGACGGGCAGCCCGTGGTGGCGATGATCCCCTTGCCGTACGTCTCGAGGAGCTCGCGGTCCATGCGGGGCTTGTAGTAGTACCCCTCGAGGCTCGCGAGGCTGGAGAGCCGGA
This sequence comes from Actinomycetospora sp., assembly GCF_055612215.1. Lineage (NCBI taxonomy): Bacteria > Bacillati > Actinomycetota > Actinomycetes > Pseudonocardiales > Pseudonocardiaceae > Actinomycetospora > Actinomycetospora sp. The sequence goes on from NZ_JBVPVA010000100.1 coordinate 27,392, forward strand.
AGAGGTTGTGCATCCCCTCGGTGTTCTCCGCCAGCAGCGTCATGTGGGTGTACATGAGGTCGGGGTTGTCGCTGCCGTTCGCGTTCTGCCCGATCGACACGCGCTTGCGCTCGTGGCGCGAGCCCGGGGCGATGTAGCCCTCCATGCCGATGATCGGCTTGACCCCGTGCGCCTTCGACTTCTTCCAGAACTCGTAGGCCCCGTAGGTGTTGCCGTGGTCGGTCATCGCCAGGGCCGGCATGCCCATGCGCGCGGCCTCGGAGAACAGGTCGTCCAGGCGGGCGGCCCCGTCGAGCATGGAGAACTCGGTGTGGGTGTGGAGGTGGACGAACGAGTCGTCGGACACGCGAGAGACCTCCCCGGGACGGCTACCTCTGGCGCCCCGCCACCGACGCGATCTCGGGGGCGGGAACGGGCGTCACGCTACCTCTCGGGTCCGACAGCCTCGGCCCTCACTCGGGCGGCGGGCCGTCCCCGCTGCTCACCGCGCCGCTGCGGCGTGTCGGCGCCGGAGTGGGCGCGTGTCCGCCCCGGGGGAAGGTCGACGAGGGCGGCCACACGCCACTCGCTCAGCAGTGCGCGAGGCCGTCGCACCCGCCGCACGGGCAGCACACCGACCCGTCGCACGGGAGCGGCGGGAGGTCCTCGTCGTCCTCGTCGATCTCGTCCTCGTCGACCTCGAGCCAGGCGTCGAGGTCGTCGATGCCTCTCGCGAACCGCCGCCACTCGTCCGGGCCGACGCCGCCCCCACGCCGCACGCGCTCCACCAGGGCGATGTCCTGCGCCGTCAGCCCCTCGATCCGCCTCATCGGACCCTCCTCACCTCGTCGGTGGGGCGAGAGTGACAGGAGGGTCCGACAGTGTCGGCCGGTGCGACGCCGAGGTCGGTCAGAGCACCCCGGCGCCCTCGAGGGCGGCCCGGATGACGTCGCGCTCCGCGTCGTCGGCCTCGACCAGCGGCAGCCGCAGCCCGCCGACCGGGCGACCCACGAGCGCCAGCGCGGCCTTGACCGGGATGGGGTTGGTGGTGACGCCGAGGGCGTCGAACAGCGGCTTCAACGAGGCCTCGATCTCGGCACGGTTCTCCGGCTCGTCGACCATCCGCCGCATCTGCGGGCCGACCACGTGGCTCGCGACGAGGATCCCGCCGCAGCCACCCATGTCGAGGACCACCGCGAAGAGGTCGTCGTTGCCTGCGTAGATGCCCAGCCCGTCGACCGGCGCGAGGTTGGCGTTGTTGGCCTGCTTGACGTACTCGACGTGCTCGATCTGGGCGAGCTCGGCCAGCTGGTCGTTCGGCAGGTCCAGCGACACCCGCGAGGGGATGTTGTAGAGGACGATCGGCTTGTCCGTCGCGCGGCTGACCTCGGTGTAGTGGGCGTGGACGCCGCGACGGTTCGGCCGGTTGTAGTACGGCGTCACCGACAGGATCGCGTCGGCGCCCGCCTCGGTGGCCCGCTCGGTCATCTCGACCGCGTGGCGGGTGTCGTTCGAGCCGGTCGAGGCGATCACGGTGGCGCCGGCCGGGCGCTCCGAGCAGGCCAGCTCGACGAGGCGCATGTGCTCCTCGATCGAGAGCGTGGGCGACTCCCCGGTGGTGCCGCACACGACGATGCCGTCCGACCCGTTGGCGACGAGGTGCTGCATCAGGTCGACGAAGGTCTTCTCGTCGACCGCCCCCCGGTCGTCGAACGGGGTGACGATGGCGGTGAGGACGGCTCCGAGCGACACACGGACAGGTTGCCCTGTCGGGGGCGGTGCGTCGAGGCCACCCCCGGCCACGAGGCGCGTGGCGTCGGCCGACGTCGGGTGTGTCGCTCCCGAACTCGTGATCACCGGTCCCCGGAGTGGTCGGCGAGCCGGTGTGAGCACGTCGACCGAGCCCACAGCCGGCGAGGGGCACTGAGCGCAGGGCGCGGCGCGTCTGGGATGCCTGAGGTGCTGATGATCATGGCAGACGGGGCGGAGGAGCGTCCGCGTCCCCGCGAGGGGCACGTGGTGCAGGCGTCAGGGCCCGCCGACACGCCTCGCGTGCTGATGATCATGGCTCAGCTGGGCCCCAACTCAGCTCGGCTCAGCTGGGCCCCGGCTCGGCTCAGCGCGGCTCCGCGTCCGGACCGTCCACGTTCACCGTGGGCGGCCCGTCCCCGGCCCGCGCGATGACGGCCGTGGAGCGGTCGCCACCGGGGTTGGACTCGCGGTGCACCGTCCACGCCGGCACGTGGATGAACTCGCCCGCCCCGGCGTCCGCCCGCTCGGCCCCGCCCGCCCCGAACTCCAGGCGCATCGTGCCCGCGACGACGTACAGGCTGGTCTCGCGGTCACCGTGGTGGTGCCAGCCCGAGGTGGCCCCGGGGTCGGTGTGCACGAGCCCCGCCCACAGCGAGGGGGCCTCGAACGCGACCTGGCGGTGCATGCCGGGGGTGGGGTCGCCGTCGACCAGGTCGTCCTCCCGGACGACGCGCACCGGTTCGCTCATGGCGACATCCTCGCGCGCCGCCCGGTCGGGCGGGAAGCTCAGGCGGGGATCAGACCAGGCCGAGCTTCTTGACGGCGTCGCGCTCCTCGCCGAGCTCGGCGACCGAGGCGTCGATCCGCTCGCGGGAGAAGTCGCTGATCTCGAGGCCCTGGACGATCTCCCAGGTGCCGTTCGACGCGGTCACGGGGAAGGAGGACACCAGGCCCTCGGGCACGCCGTAGGAGCCGTCGGAGACGATCGCGGCCGAGGTCCAGTCGCCCTCGCGGGTGCCGTTGACCCAGGTGTACACGTGGTCGATGGCCGCCGCGGCCGCGGAGGCCGCCGAGGAGGCGCCGCGCACGTCGATGA
>NZ_JBVPVA010000124.1:0-2416 GCF_055612215.1 Actinomycetospora sp.
CCGGGCGGCCCGTCGCGCCCGCCGGCGGTCCTCGCCCCGTCGGGTGTGCGCACCGGCGGGTTCCCGCTGCTGCCGGACTGGCCGCGGCCCGCGGACCCGGACGCGACCACCACCGTCCGCCGCGGCCCGGCGCCGACCACCCCGGCCCGGGGCGCCCCGGCACCGTCCGCCCCGTCGCCCGCCGCCCCAGCGCCGCGCGTCCCGGCGGTCCCGGCCGGGGTGACCGGCCCGACCGTGCCCGTGCCGCCGGTGCGTGCCCCGGCGACGCGCGGCGGGGCCGCCCTCCCCGGGGCCGCCGCGGGCTCCGACCCGGACGGGCCGACCGTGCGCATCGCCCGGGCGCTCGTGCCCTCGTCGCGGGCCCTGGTGCGGACCGAGACGCCCACCGGCGGCGCCGCGCGCTGGTCGCCGCGGCGCCGGGCGGGGGTGGTGGCCGCGGCGACCGTGGCGGTCGTGGCCGTCGTGCTCGCGGTGGTCGGGCTGCGCGGCGGGGGCCCGGCGACGGCCGCCCCGCCGACGGTGGTCTCCGCGTTCTCCCACGCCTACGAGCTCCCGGGCGGCTGGCTCCCCGACGGCACCGACGCCGCCGCGCGCCGCAGCCGGATCCGCCCGGTCGACCAGCCGCGGGGCCCCAACCTGATCGCCGTGCAGGAGAGCGCGCTGACCTCGCCGGACCCGCAGAGCGCCCGGGCGCAGCTGCTGGCGGGCTTCGAGGCCGCGCGCACCGCCGGCGGGGGCGTGTCCGACCTGCAGCCCGACGCCACGTTCGCCGGCCGGAAGGTGGCCACCTACCGCCAGGTGGCCGCCCCAGGCACGACGGTCCAGTGGGTCGTGGTGTTCACGGGCACGACGCAGCTCTCGGTCGGCTGCCGCCACGACGACCAGGACTCCGACGCCGTGCTCGCCGCCTGCGCCCGGGTGGTCTCCACGCTGCGCAGCCCACCCTGACGGTGCACGGCTCGCTCCGCCGCCCGCCCCCGCCGTTGATCAGGAGCACTCGGCGCAGGAATACGCGCCGTCGGGGATGCGTGGAGTGCCCCTCGCGCACGAGGTCGTCCCAGTTCACCGAAAGCGCCCCCATGACCGCGCGCGGGATGTCACTGTCGGCGGGCCGGTGCGGACCGGCGTGACGACCGACGAGGGGAGCGGCCGGTGGCCGGACAGTTCGGGACCCAGACCGAGGTCATGGCGGCGGCGGGCCGGCACGTGTTCGAGGTGCGCGACCAGATCAACGCCCAGCTCGCGCAGCTGCGCTCGCAGCTCGGCCCGCTCGAGGGCACGTGGCGGGGGGACGCGTCCACCGCGTTCCACCAGCTGATGGCGCGCTGGAACGACGACGCCCGGCGCATCAACGCGGCGCTGTCGTCGATCGGCGAGTCGGTGCAGGCCTCCGGCACGACCTACCGCGCGGCCGAGGACGAGATCGCGTCGTCGACCTCGCGGATCGGCCAGGCCCTGTCCTGACGACGGCCCGTCGCCGACACCCAGACCCCGAGAGAGGACCCCGACCGTGGACGAGATCCGCGTGACGTTCGGCGAGCTCACCGCCGCCCAGCAGAGCGTGACCAGTGCCGCGACCCAGATCCAGGGCCGCCTGGACGACCTGAAGCGCCAGCTCGCGCCGCTCGTCGCCGACTGGACGGGCGCCGCGGCGGAGCAGTACCAGGCCCGCCAGCGCGAGATCGACACCGCGATGGCCGACCTCGCGCAGGTGCTCGGACAGATCGGGGGGCGGCTCGGGCAGGCCGAGCAGCTCTACCGCGCGACCGAGCAGCAGAACGCGATGCGCTACGCCTGACCACGGCCGGGGGTGGGTGGCGGGTGCTCGGGAGGCGCCGCGTAACCTGGACAGTCGTTGCGCGGTGAACGCCTGCCGCGAGGGGGCCGCCGACGCGCGTTCCCGCAGACGTACCGCAGACCAGTTATGACCGTGACGAGGTAGCTCCGTGCGCACGTTCAGTCCGAAGCCCGGCGACATCGACCGCGCCTGGCACGTCATCGACGCCACCGACGTCGTCCTGGGTCGGCTGGCCAGCCAGACGGCGCAGCTGCTGCGTGGGAAGCACAAGCCCACGTACGCGGCCCACGTCGACATGGGCGACTTCGTGGTGATCGTGAACGCCGAGAAGGTCGCCCTCACCGGCAACAAGCGGGACGACCGCTTCGTCTACCACCACAGCGGCTACCCGGGCGGCCTGCGTGCCCGCACCGTGGGCGAGGAGCTCGACCGCTTCCCGAGCCGCCTGGTGGAGAAGGCCGTGAAGGGGATGCTCCCCCACAACCGTCTGGGCCGGGCGATGGCGTCGAAGCTCAAGGTCTACGCCGGCCCCGAGCACCCGCACGCCGCCCAGCAGCCCGTGCCGTACGAGATCCGACAGGTGAGCCAGTGACCACCCCCGACGACCCGAGCGTCGAG
>NZ_JBVPVA010000125.1:0-2923 GCF_055612215.1 Actinomycetospora sp.
CGGGTCTCCCCGCCGAGGATGCCGACGAGCTCCTCGTTGACGATCTTGACGACCTGCTGGGCCGGGTTGAGGGCCTCGGAGACCTCGGCGCCCTTGGCGCGCTCCTTGACCTGGCGCACGAACTCCCGGACGACGGGCAGCGCGACGTCGGCCTCGAGCAGCGCGATCCGGATCTCGCGGCAGGTGGTGTCGATGTCGGTCTCGGAGAGCCGGCCCTTGCCGCGCAGGTCCGAGAGGACCGAGGTGAGGCGGTCGGACAGGGTGTCGAACACGGCGGAGGTACTCCTGAGAAGGTGACCGGTCGGGCGACGCCGCCGGCGCGCCACGTACGCACGCCGACCGAACCCCCAGTTTAACCGGCTCCACCGGCCGACCCGGGGCCGGACTCAGCCGACGCGGCTCCCGGTCGGGTCCTCGGCGCCCCGCGCCGGGCGCGCCGCCGCCATGACGGCCGCCTCGATCGCGCGGCGGCGGGTCGGGTCGAGGGCCACGACGCTGCCGGTGCCGGGGCCGCCGTGCGGGGTGCCGTCCGCGACGTCGGGGTCGGCGGTGGCCTCCAGGCAGAACGCGTCCACCACGGAGGAACCCAGCGTCGACACCCGGGCCCAGCGCACGTCGACGCCCTGCGACTCGAGCGCGGCCGCGACGTGGTGGAGCAGCCCGATGCGGTCGGCGGTGCGCAGTTCGAGCACGACGGCGCCGGTCGCCTCGTCGTCGAACCACAGCACCCGGCTGGCCGGTGGCGTCGTCGGCACGTGCGAGGAGTAGTCACGCTCCTTGGCCGCGAGCCGGGCGGGGAGGTCGAGGGATCCCTGGAGCACGCGGACGAGGTCCTCGCGCATGAGCGACGCCTCGGGCAGGCGGCCGAACCGGGGCGAGACGGTGAAGCTGTCGACCGCGACGCCGTCGTGCTCGACCAGCACCGCGGCGTGCACCTGCAGGGAGTGCAGCGCGAGGACGCCCGCCGCCCGGCTGAGCAGCCCAGGGCGGTCGGGGGCGGCCACGGTCATCGTCACCGTCGTCAGCTCCTCGCCGGCGTCGATGGAGACCTCCGGGCGGCCCGACGAGGCGACCGCCTGCGCGAGCGCGAGCCGGTCGTCCGAGAGCGGCTCCGGGCCGGGCACGGGCTCGCCGGCCATCACGACGCGGCAGCGGCGCACCAGGTCGCCCATGAGCGTGGCCCGCCACGGCGTCCACACCCCGGGCCCGGTGCCCAGCGCGTCGGCCTCGGAGAGGGCGTGCAGCAGCTCCAGCAGCACCGCGTCGCCGCCGAGCGTGTCGACGACGCGCTGCACCGTCGCCGGGTCCTCGGGGTCCCGACGCTGCGCGGTGTGCGGCAGCAGCAGGTGGTGGCGCACCATCGCGGCGAGGAGGTCGACGTCGGCCGGCCAGAGACCGAGCCGGCGACCGATGTGGCGGGCGAGCTGCGCCCCGACCACCGAGTGGTCCTCGTCGCGGCCCTTGCCGATGTCGTGCACCAGGGCGCCGAGCAGCAGCAGGTCGGGTCGGGACACCCGGGTCGTCAACTCGCTCGCCCGGGCGGTGACCTCCACGAGGTGGCGGTCGACGGTCCAGACGTGCGTGCGGTCGCGCGGGGGGAGGTCCCGGACGGCGCCCCACTCCGGGAAGAGCCGCCCCCACAGGCCCGTGCGGTCGAGCGCCTCGATGACGTCGACCGCGCCCTCGCCCGCGCCCAGCAGCGCGAGCAGCTCGGTCCGCGCCGCCCGCGGCCACGGCTCGCGCAGTTCGGGGGCGGCCTCGGCGAGGCGGTTGAGCGTGCCCGCGGCGATCGGCAGCCCCGTGCGCGCCGCGACGGCCGCCAGGCGCAGGACGAGGGCCGGATCCCGGGTGACCTGCGCCTCGCGGGCGAGCACGACCTCGCCGGCCTGCTCGACCACGCCCTCGTCGAGTCCGCGGCGGGCGGGCGCGCGACGCAGCGCGGCGAGGCCGCGCTTCGGCAGGGCGGCCCGGGCGGAGCGCAGCGCGACGTCGGTGGCGTACACGACGGTACGGGCGGCACCGGAGAGCGACCGCGCGAGGTCGTAGCGGTCGGTGACGCCGAGATCGGGGACCCCGGCGAGCTCGTGGGCGTCCTCGGCCTGCAGCACGTCGCGCGCCCGGCCGGCGCGGCGGTGCAGCTCGGTGCGCAGGTCGAGCATCAGCCCGCGGGCGGAGCGGACGTCGACGGCGGGCCGGTCGACGAGCTGTGCCGCGGCGAGGGCGTCGAGGAGCTGGACGTCGCGCAGACCCCCGCGGCCGTTCTTGAGGTCGGGCTCGACGCGGTGCGCGACCTCGCCCGAGCGCTGCCAGCGGCTCCGGGTGGTGTCGACGAGCTCGTCGAACCGGGCACGCATGCCCGCGCGCCACGCCTGCCGGGCCGAGCTCGACAGGCGCTCGGCGAGCTCGGGGTCGCCCGCGAGGAGCCGGACCTCGAGCAGCCCCAGGGCCACCCGCAGGTCCTCGGTGGCCACGCCGACGGCCTCGCCGACGGTGCGCACCGAGTGGTCGAGGCCGATCCCGGCGTCCCAGAGCGGGTACCAGAGGGCGTCCGCGATCCGGGAGACGCGATCCGCGCCCTTCTGCCGGCCGCTGCCGTCGTGCACCAGGACGAGGTCGAGATCGGACCAGGGGGCGAGCTCGCGGCGGCCGAGGGCACCCACCGCGACGAGCGCGGTCCCGGTGTCCTCCCCGACGCCGACGGCCGCGGCGCGGGTGGCGAGCCAGAAGTCGTGCAGTTCGACCAGCGCCTCGCGCAGGGCGGCCGGGCCGAGCCGCCGGGCTCCGGGCGGCGGGGTGAGCAGCGCGGTACGGGCCCGCACCAGGTCGGCGGCGGCGCCCTCGTCGGACTCCCCCGACACCCGGGTGACCGGTGCGGGCGGCGCCGCGGCGGACTCCGCCGGGTCCGACCCCGGCCGTCCCCCGG
>NZ_JBVPVA010000368.1:0-5334 GCF_055612215.1 Actinomycetospora sp.
CCCGCCTCGAAGTGCGACACGAGCACCGGGTCGACGTAGGACCGCTTGCTCACCGCCGGGGTGTTGCCGAGCTGGCCCGCCACCGTCTTCATCGTGTGCGTCACGGCCGCCTTGAGCTTGCGCTGCGCCGTCGGCGGGGCGCCGTCGTCACCGACCTGGGTCGCGAGGGCCACCGCAGCCACCACCCCGGCGTTCCAGGTGCGCAGGTCCTTCGCGGTGAACTCCTCGCCGAGGAGCTCGCGGACGGCGTCGTTGACGTCGTCGGCGGTGACGTCGTGCCACGTCGTCTCTCCCCTCGACCGCCGCCGCCACGCGAGCAGGTCGTCCCCGCCGCCACGGCGGCGCTTGAGCGAGGAGACCAGCCGGTGGGTCTGCTCGTCGTGGATGGTCATGCTGCGCTCGACGCCGGCCTTGGCGACGTAGTGGAACTCGACCGCCCCGTCGCGGCGGGCGACGGCGTGGTCGCGGCGCAGGGTGGCCAGGCCGAAGGAGGCCTCGCTGTGGCGGTCGCGGTCGGCGTACTCCTCGCCGCCGACCCGGAAGGCGCCCAGGTCCAGCAGCCACACCGCGCCCGCCAGCACCCGGTCCCGGCCGAGGCCGTCGGTGGCGAGGCGCTCGGAGAGCTCGCGGCGGGCGTCGGGCATGAGCGCGCCGAGGCGGGCCACCCGCTCGAACTTCTCCGCGCCGCGCTGGGCGATCCAGTCCTCGTGGTAGCGGTACTGCCGCCGGCCGGCCGCGTCGGTCCCGACCGCCTGGATGTGGCCGTCGGCCAGCGGGGAGATCCACACGTCGCGCCACGCCGGCGGGATCACCAGCGCCTCGACGCGGTCGAGCACCTCCGGGTCGCGCACCGGATCGCCCGACGTCAGGTCGTGGTAGCTGAACCCGCGCCCGCGCCGGCGGCGTCCGATCCCCGGGCCGTGGGGGTCCACCCGCTGGAGCGTCATCACCCGGACGTACCCGGGTTCGCGACGTGCACAACCGTGCGTTGTGGCGCGCGAACGGAGCCGTTTCGGACGCATCGACGGTGCCCATCCCGGCGCCGTGACCGACGACTCACGTGCTGCCGTCGACGGCCCCTGCGGCCCCGTGCCCGCCGACCTCGCGGACGCGGTCGGACCCGCCACCGCCCGGGTGCTCGGCGAGGGGGCGGAGCTCGGCGACGGGCAGCGCGACGCGATCCTCGCGGCGCTGACCACCGACACGCTCGCCGTCCTGCCCCCGGCCGCGGGGAAGACCGCGATCTACGCCATCACGGGCGCCGTCCTCGGGGGCCGGACGGTGGTCGTCTCCCCCACCCTCGCGCTGCACCGCGACCAGGTCGCGCACCTGCGCGACGCCGGGCTCGTCGCCGAGGCCCTCAACTCCGAGCTCGACGCCGGGCGCCGCGACACGGTGCTCGCCGCGTTCGCCGCGGGCGAGGTCGAGGTGCTGGTGACCTCCCCGGAGCAGTTGGCGCGCCCCGACGTGCTCACCGGGCTGGCGGCCGGGCGGCCCACGCTGCTCGCGATCGACGAGGTGCACTGCGTCTCCGACTGGGGCCCGGACTTCCGCCCCGACTACCTCGCCCTCGCCCCCGCCGCCCGCGCGCTGGGCTCGCCGCGGGTGCTGGGGCTGACCGCCACCGCGTCGGTGCCGGCCCGCGAGGAGATCCTCGACCTGCTCGGCGTGCCGGACGCGTGCGTGGTGGTCCGGGACGTCGACCGGCCGGACACCCACCTCACGGTGCGCCTCGTGCACGACGAGGACGCGAAGTGGGACCAGGTGGTGGACCAGGTCGCGCGGCTGCGCGAGGAGTCGGGTCCGGCGGGCATCGTCTACGTGACCACCCGCGGCCACACCGACCTGCTGGCGCGGCGCCTGAGCGAGGCGGGCACCCCGGCGCAGGCCTACCACGGCGGCCTGCGCAAGGCGGAGCGCGCGCGCGTGCAGGACGCCTTCATGACCGGCGGGCTCGACGTCGTCGTCGCCACCAGCGCCTTCGGGATGGGGATCGACAAGCCCGACGTGCGCTGGGTGCTGCACGCCGACGTTCCCACCTCCATCGACGCCTACCACCAGGAGATCGGGCGCGCGGGCCGCGACGGCGGGGCGGCGCGGGCGGTGCTGCTCCACCGGCCGCAGGACCTCGCGCGCCCGAAGCTGTTCGCCTCCGGGCGCGACGCGCGGGCCGCCGCCCTCGGCACCATTGTCGAGGCGATCCGACTGCACCCCGACGACGGGGTCGCGCAGGCCGAGCTCGCCGACGCGGCGGGCCTGTCGAAGGCGGCGCTCTCGCGGGCCGTGCCGGCGCTCGTCGTCGGGGGCTCGGTGCGCCAGATCCCGGGACGGCGCCTGGCGCCCGGGGCGAACCGGGAGCCGGCGAGCGTCGTCGCCGAGTCCGCCGCCGGTCTCGTCGCCCGCAGCCGCGAGCGGCAGCGGAGCAAGGTCGAGCTCGTCCGCCGCTTCGCGGAGGGCCGGGGCTGCCGCCGGCGGACGCTGCTCGAGGTGCTCGGCGAGTCCCGCATCGAGCCGTGCGGGAACTGCGACCACTGTGACTCCGGCGACGTCGGCGACCCCGGGAAGCGGTCCGGGACGTCTGAGGGGGAGCCGGCACCGGGCGAGGCCGTGGCCCACGAGGAGTGGGGACGCGGTGTGGTCCAGACGGTGGAGGGCGACACGGTGGTCGTGCTCTTCGACGACGCGGGATATCGCACGTTGTCGATGCCGGTGGTCCGGGAGCGCGGCCTCTTGACCTCCGTGTGACCGGCCCGGTGTTTCGTTGTCACACAGCGTGTACACCCTGGTATTAATGGAAGTTCGCTCTCGTGTACCCGTACGGAAGGTGACCGTGCTCCTCGATCCCACCTCGCCCCGGCTCGACACCGCCGTCTCCGCCGCCCCCCTCCCCAACGAGATCCCCGACGTCACCGACGCCGTCGCGGTGCCCGACGTCCCCGACGCCGAGGTCGTGCACGACCTCCCCGCCGACCTCGCCTCCCTCGTCTCCCGCGCCCGTCGCGAGCGCGGCTCCGCCCTCGCCCTCGTGCACCTGCTGCTCGAGCGGGGCTGGTCCACGTCGGCCGTCGGCGCGACGCTCGAGGGCCAGGTCGGCCTGACGCGCACCCAGATCGAGGCGCTCGCGACCGTGCGCCGGCCCCGGACGTCCGCCTCGGACGTCGCCGACCGGCTCGTCGCCGCGCGCCGCCCGCTCGTCCGCGTCCCCCACCCACGTCGCAGCTGAGTTCGGCGCGTCGGCGGCGGGGTCGCTGGGCACCTTGGGACGCTGTCCCCCCGCCGCACGACCCCGAGGAGCACCGGTGCCCGCCGTCCAGGACGACCTCGCCGAGCTCGCCGCCGCCTACGGGGTCGCGACCGAGTACCGCGACGCCGGCGACCGCACCGTCGCGGTCGACGCCGACGTCCTGGTCGACGTGCTCGCGGCGCTCGACGTGGACGCCTCGTCCCCCGACGCCGTCCGGGAGGCCCTCGCCGCCCGTCGCGCGCGTGGCGGCCTGCCGCCGACGATCGTCGCCCCCACCGATCTCGAGCTGCCCGCGCCCGGGGAGCTGACCCTCGAGGACGGCACGGTCCGGTCGGTCGCCTCGCTCGACGCGGACACCACCGCCGACCTGCCCGTCGGCTACCACCACCTGCGCTGCGGCGACGCCGAGGCCACGGTGCTGGTGGCGCCGCCGCGGCTCCCCGAGGTCCCGCGCACGTGGGGCTGGATGGTGCAGGTCTACTCGCTGCACTCGGAGGGGTCGTGGGGCTGCGGTGACCTGGTCGACCTGCGGGACGTGCTGTCCGCGGCGTCCGGCCAGGGCGCGGGCGCGGTGCTGACCAACCCGTTGCACGCGCTGCGCCTCGACCCGACCGTCGAGTCGTCCCCCTACTCGCCCTCGTCGCGGCGCTTCCTGCACCCGGTCTCGCTGCGGGTGCAGGGCACGCCGGCCTACCGCGCCGCGCCCGCGCACGTCCGCCACGCCGTCGACCGGCTGGCCCCGGGGCCCGGCACCGCGGAGGTGCTCCAGGACGTCCCCGACGACGGCCTCATCGACTACGACGAGGTGTGGAGCGCCAAGCGCTCGGCCCTCGCGCTCCTGCGCCCCTTCGCCCGATCGGTCGGGGCCCTGCCCGACCTCGCGGACCGGGAGGCCCCGCTGGTCCCGGGCGGGTTCCTCGCGCCCCCGGACGCCGACGACGTCGAGCACCCCACCACCGACGAGGCCCTGGCCGCCGAGCACCAGGCCGCGCTGGCCGCCATGGACCCGGCCCTGCGCGACGTCGCGACCTGGTTCGCGCTCGCCGAGCGGCACGGGCCGGAGTGGCGGACCTGGCCCGAGGACCTGCGTTCTCCCGAGGCCCCCGGCGTCCCGGAGGCGCGCGCCGAGCTCGCCGACCGCATCGTCTTCCACGCCTGGTGCCAGTACCTGCTCGACCTGCAGCTCGCGGACGCCCACGCCGCCACGTTCGGCATGCCGGTCGGTCTGATCGCCGATCTCGCCGTCGGGTGCGCCCCGGACGGCGCGGACGCCTGGGCGCTGCAGTCGTTCCTCGCGCCGGGCGTCCACGTGGGCGCCCCGCCGGACGACTTCAACCAGCTGGGCCAGGACTGGTCACTGCCGCCGTGGCGCCCCGACCGGCTCGCCGAGGCCGGGTACGCGCCGCTGCGCGACATGCTCTCGGCGGTGCTGCGCCACGCCGACGGCGTGCGGATCGACCACGTCGCCGGCCTGTGGCGGCTCTGGTGGATCCCGCCGGGGCGTCCGGCCACCGAGGGCACGTACGTGTCCTACGACGCGGCCGCGATGCTCGCCGTCCTGGCCATCGAGGCGACGCGGGCCGGGGGGATCGTCGTCGGGGAGGACCTCGGCACCGTCGAGCCCGAGGTGACCGAGGGGCTCGCGGAGCGCGGGATGCTCGGGTGCGCGGTGCTCTGGTTCGAGCGCGATGACGAGGGTGACCTCCTCCCGCCCCAGCAGTGGTCGGAGACCAGCCTCGGCACGATCTCGACGCACGACCTGCCGACCGCGGTGGGGTTCCTGCGCGACGAGCACGTGGCGGCGCGGGAGGCCGCGGGGCTGCTCACCGACCCCGACGAGGCCCGGGAGCAGGCCGCGCGGGACCGCGCCGAGCTGCTGGCACTGCTGGTGTCCCAGGGCCTGCTCGCCGAGGGTGACACCGACGAGGAGCGGGTCGTCGCCGCGATGCACGCGCTGCTCGCGCGGGCGTCGTCGCGGATCGTGCTGGCCGCGTTCACCGACGTGCTCGACGAGCCGCGCCAGCCCAACCTGCCCGGCACCACCGACGCCTACCCGAACTGGCGGATCCCGCTGCCGCTGTCGGTCGAGG
>NZ_JBVPVA010000380.1:0-8728 GCF_055612215.1 Actinomycetospora sp.
GGCGGTGAGGACGAGGTCGCGGTCGGTGTCGCGGCGCAGCGTCTCGGTGTCCTGACCGGTGTGCAGCGCGAGGATGGCCTCGGTCTCGGCCCGGACGCGGACGACCTCGTCGGCCGCGAGGATGAGGTCGGGGATCGCGCCGCGTCCCTGGGCCGCCGGCTGGTGCAGCACCACCCGCGTGTGGGGCAGGGCCGAGCGGCGCCCGGCCGCGCCCGCGGCCAGCAGCACCGCACCCGCCGCCACGGCCTGCCCGACGCACGTCGTCGCGATCGGGGCACGGACGTAGCGCATGGTGTCGTAGACCGCGAGCATCGCCGCGATGTCGCCGCCCTCGCAGTTCACGTACATCGAGATCTCCTGGTCCGGCGCATCCGCCTCGAGGTGGAGCAGCTGGGCGATCAGCGCGTTCGCGACGCCCGCGTCGATGGCGGTGCCGAGGTAGACGATGCGCTCGGAGAGCAGGTGGGAGTAGACGTCGACCACGCGCTCGCCGCGCGCGTCCCGGGTGACGACGTTGGGGATCGTGTAGGTGGCCATCACGCCGCCGCCATCCCGACGCGGAGCCGGCGCACCGGCATGACCTGGTCGAACGAGGTGACGGTCCCGTCGACGAAGCCGTACTCGCGGGCCTGGTCGGCGGTGAACCACCGGTCGTGCAGGGAGTCCTCGAAGACCCGGTCGGGCGGTTGGCCGGTGTCGGAGGCGATCAGGCCGAGCACGGTGTCGCGGGTGTGACGCAGGTCGTTGGCCTGCACCTCGACCTCCACGGCCGAGCCCCCGATGCCCGACGACCCCTGGTGCATCAGGATCTTGGCGTGCGGGAGTGCGAATCGCTTGCCCGGCGTACCGGCGGAGAGCAGGAACTGGCCGGCGCTGGCGGCGAGCCCGAGCGCCAGGGTCGAGACGTCGCACGGCACGAGCCGCATCACGTCCCGGATCGCCAGCATCGCCGGCACCGACCCGCCGGGTGAGTGGATCCACAGCGCCACGTCGGCCGAGTCGTTCTCCGCGGCGAGGGTGAGCAGGTGGCCGGCGAGGGCGGTGCCGTTGTCGTCGTCGAGGGCGCCGTCGAGCACGAGCACCCGGTGCCGGAGGAGGTTCGCGCGCAGCTCCGGGGAGAAGGTGAGGGAGGTCGAATCGGTCATGGCCCCACCGTCGGGGCCCGGCCGTCCCCCTCGCCACGATCTCCGCCCCCGGCAGCGCGGATCCGCCGTGAGCAGCGCGGGCGGTCAGCGACCCGCCGGGTGCACCGTCACCTCGGCCGCCTTCACGGCGAACCACACCCGGTCGCCGGGCTCGACGTCCAGCTCGGCGATCGCGGCGGGGGTGACGTCGGCGGCGAGCCCGTCGATCCAGGCCGGGCCCCCGGGTACCGGCGCCGCCCGCATCCGCACGAGCTCGCCGTGCGGCTCCATCGCGGCGAGCCGGACCGGCAGGGCGGTGCGGGGCGAGCCGCCCGGCTCGTCGCGGAACACGGCCACGGACGCCGGGGCGAAGAGCGCCACCGCCCGCTCGCCGTCGTCGACCGGCTCCGGGTGGGTCCCGCCGACGACGGTGCCCTCGCCGGTGACCAGTCCGCCCGCGCAGGACCGGCCGGGGACGAGGTCCAGTCCCGCGATCCGCGCCGCGAACGGCGACCGCGGCCGGGTCAGCACCTCGGTGGTGGTGCCGGACTCGACGACGCGCCCGGCGTCGAGGACCAGGATGCGGTCGGCGAGGACAACGGCGTCGAGGACGTCGTGGGTGACCATCAGCGTCGTCACCGCGGTCGCGCGGACGACGCGGCGCAGCAGGGAGCGGACCGCGGGGGTGGCGTCGACGTCGAGGGCCGCGAAGGGTTCGTCTAGCAGCAGCAGCTCGGGTTCGCACGCGAGGGCCCGGGCGATCGCGACGCGCTGCGCCTGGCCGCCGGAGAGCTGCGCCGGGCGTCGGGCGGCGAGCTCCGTCGCGTCGACCTCCGCGAGCCAGTGCTCGGCGGTCCGGCGCGCGGGCCCACGCCCGGCTCCCGTCGAGCGCGGCCCGAAGGCGACGTTGTCGAGCGCGGAGAGATGGGGGAAGAGCAGCGCCTGCTGGCTGAGCAGCCCGACGCGGCGCCGGTGCACCGGCACCGTCTCCGTCGGGGAGCTGAGGGTCCGCTCGCCCAGCACGATCTCGCCGCGCGACGGCCGGTGCAGGCCGGCGAGGGCCCCGAGCAGCGTCGACTTGCCCGCTCCGTTGGACCCGAGGACCGCGACCACCTCGCCGGGCTCGACCGTGAGCGACACGTCGAGCTCGAAGGAGCCGCGGACGACGGCGACGTCGGCGGCGAGCCGGCTCGTCCTGACCACCCCGTCGCTCCGCTCGCCGGTCACCGCAGGTCCCGGGTGCGGCTGACGACGATCACGACGATCGCGATGACGACGAGGACCAGCGACATGGCGACCGCGCCGTCGATGTCGTCCTGCGACTGCAGGTAGATGAGCAGCGGCAGGGTGCGGGTGGTGCCCTGGAGCGACCCCGCGAAGGTGATCGTGGCGCCGAACTCCCCGAGGGCGCGGGCGAACGCGAGCACGCTGCCCGAGAGCAGTCCGGGCAGCACGACGGGGATCGTCACACGCCACAACGTCGTCACCGGGGAGGCCCCGAGGGTCGCGGCGACCGCCTCGTACCGCTCCCCCGCGGTGCGCAGCGCCCCCTCGAGCGAGACGACGAGGAACGGCATGGCGACGAAGGTCTGCGCCAGCACCACCGCGGTCGTCGAGAACGGCACGGTGATGTCGAAGCGCTGGTAGAGGAAGGCCCCGACGGGGCCGGTGCGCCCCAGCAGGAACAGCAGGGTGAGCCCGCCGACCACCGGTGGGAGCACCAACGGCAGGAGCACGACCGAGCGGACGAACGGCAGCCCGGGCAGCCGCGAGCGGGCGAGGACGACCGCGAGCGGCCCGCCGAGGACCAGGCAGCAGACCATCGTCGCCAGCCCGGTCTTCAGCGAGAGCCACAGCGCGGCCAGCGCCGCGTCGGAGGTGACCAGGCCGACGAAGTCCGACAGGTCGACCCGGAGGACGAGCCCCACGACCGGGACGGCGACCAGCAGCCAGCCCAGTGCCGCCGGCACCCACAGGAAGCGGGGGACGGAGCTCACCGGGTCGGGGCCTCCGTCGTTCCGCGCGCCCGGGTCACTTCGTGGCGAAGCCCGCCTGCGTCAGCGCGGCCTTGCCCTGCGGGCCGGTGACGAAGCTGACCCAGGACTGCGCGAGCTGCGGGTCCGCGCTGCCGGTGACGACGCCGATCGGGTAGCTCTGGGTGACGCCCTTCGCCGAGGACTGCGGGAAGTCGACCCCGGCGACCTTGCCGGCCGCGCTCTTGACGTCGGTGAGGTAGACCAGGCCGCCGTCGGCGTTGCCGGTCTCGACCCGCGTCAGCACGCCTTTGACGTCCTGCTCCTCGCTGACCGGCTTCAGCGTCACGTTCGCGGCCTTCTCGGCGGCCGTCGCCGCGGCGCCGCAGGGCACGGCGGGCGCGCACACGACGGAGGTGACGCCGGGCTTGGCGAGGTCGGCGAGCGAGGCGATCTGCTTCGGGTTGTTCGGCGCAACCGCGATCTGCAGCTTGTTCGTCGCGTAGATCAGCGGGTCGCCCTGGATCTTGCCCGCGGCCACGGCCGTCTGCATCGTCGTGGGGCTCGCGGTGGCGAGGACGTCCGCGGGCGCCCCCTGCACGACCTGCTGGGCGAGCTGGTCCGAGCCGCCGAAGTTGAACTTGACGGTCACGCCCGGGTTCGCGGCCTGGAACTGCTGCGCGAGCGACTGGTAGACCTCGGTGAGCGACGCGGCGGCGGACACCGTCAGCGTGCGGGGCGGAGCCTGCGCCGACGAGGACTGACCGCCCGATCCCGAGTCCGAGCCGCCGCAGGCGGCCAGGGTCAGCCCGAGGAGGGCGACGAGCGCCGCGACGAGGACGGCACCACGACGTGCCGTGCGGGCTGAGGGCTGCGTGCTCACGCGGTGCCTCCGGGGGTCTCGACGATGATGTGGGTGGCCTTGACGACGGCGACCGCGAGCGAGCCGACCTCGAGGGCGAGCTCGGTCACGGCCTCGGTGCTCATGAGGGAGACCACGCGGTGCGGGCCGCACTGCATCTCCACCTGGGACATGACCTTGTCGCTCTGGATGTCGGTGACCAGCCCGACGAAGCGGTTCCGGGCGGACCGTCCGACCCCCGACGGGTCGGGGACCGCGTGGGCCTGGGCCCGCGCGAACGCCGCGAGGTCGGCCCCGGCGATGACCTTGCGTCCGCTGCTGTCGGACTCGACGGGGAGCGAGCCGCCGTCGGTCCACCGCCGCACCGTGTCGTCGCTGACGCCGAGCAGCCGGGCTGCCTCGGCGATCCTGAACTGCGTCACGGCGCCGGAGTGTAGAGGCGCAGGTGCGGTTGCGCCGGGGGTGATCGACGGGAATTTCCGTGGCGGGGGTCCGGGTGCCCACGGGCGGGCCTCCCGGGGCCGTCCCGGCAGACCTCGCGATCTGCGCGGTCCGGTGGGAGAGTCCGACGGGTGGACTTCGCACCCAGTGCCGTGGCGGACGATTACACCAAGCGCATGCGCGCCTTCCTCGACGAGTCGATCCTCCCGGCCGAGGCCGAGTACGACGCCTGGCGCGCGGAACGTCGCGGCACCCCCGCCGAGCACGACCTCCCACCCGTCGTCGAGACCCTGAAGGCCGAGGCCCGCGAGCGGGGGCTGTGGAACCTGTTCCTGCCGGCGGAGTCGGGGCTGTCGAACCTGGAGTACGCCTCGGTCGCCGAGGTGACCGGCTGGTCGCCGGTGATCGCCCCCGAGGCGATCAACTGCCAGGCACCCGACACCGGGAACATGGAGACGCTGCACCTGTTCGGGACGGCGCAGCAGAAGCAGGACTGGCTGGTCCCGCTGCTCGCGGGCGAGATCCGCTCGGCGTTCGCGATGACCGAGCCGGCCGTCGCCTCCTCGGACGCCACCAACATCACCACCGAGATCCGCCGCGAGGGCGACGAGTACGTCGTCAACGGCAAGAAGTGGTGGTGCTCCGGCGCCGCCGACAGCCGCTGCGCGATCTTCATCGTCATGGGCAAGACGGACACGGAGGCCTCGAAGCACCGGCAGCAGTCGATGGTGCTCGTGCCCCGCGACACCCCCGGGGTGCACATCACCCGGGCGCTGCCCGTGTTCGGCTACCAGGACCAGCACGGACACTGCGAGATCGAGTTCCACGACGTCCGCGTGCCGGTGTCCAACCTGCTCGGCGAGGAGGGCGGCGGGTTCGCCATCTCGCAGGCCCGCCTCGGCCCCGGGCGCATCCACCACTGCATGCGGCTGATCGGCATGGCCGAGCGCGCGCTCGACGCGATGGTGCGCCGGGCCAACGAGCGCGTCGCCTTCGGTCGCCCGCTCTCCGAGCAGGGCGTCGTGCAGCAGCAGATCGCCGAGAGCCGCATCGAGATCGAGCAGGCCCGGCTGCTGGTGCTCAAGACCGCCTACCTGATCGACGAGGTCGGCTCCCGCGGGGCGGCGACCGAGATCGCGGCCATCAAGGTGATCTGTCCGCGGATGGCGTGCGCGGTGATCGACCGTGCGATCCAGGTGCACGGCGGGGGCGGCGTCTCCGACGACTTCCCGCTCGCGTCCGCGTACGCCTGGGCGCGGGCGCTGCGCCTGGCCGACGGGCCGGACGAGGTGCACCTGCGCACCGTCGCCCGCCAGGAGATCAAGGCCCGGGCCTAACCCCTACGGAACAACCCCAGGGCCCAGGCACGGCCGACCGCCTCGGCGCGGTCGGTCGCGTCGAGCTTGCGGAAGAGCCGGGCGGCGTGGGTCTTCACGGTCTCCCCCGAGAGGTAGAGCCGGCGGCCGATGTCGGCGTTGGTCAGCCCGCGGCCGACGCCGATGAGCACCTGGACCTCGCGGACCGACAGGCCCAGCGAGCGCTGCACCGCGACGTCGACGCGGGTCTCGCCGGTGCGTGCGTCGTCCCGCGAGCCGGGGACGCTCAGAGGCAGCAGGTCCGCGCCGCTCGAGGACTCGCCCGCGACCTCGACGAGGGTGCGTACCAGCGCCCGCGGTGCCTCCCAGCGCAGGAACCCGACCGCCCCGGCGGCCAGCGCCGCCGCCACGGTCCCGGCGTCCTCGGTCGTCCCGGCGAGCAGCACGGCCGTCGTCGGGGCGACCTCGCGCAGCCGGCGGACCAGCGCGGCGACGTCCGCAGCCGGCGACATCCCGACGACGACCACCTCGGTCGGCCCCTCGCCCGCGCGCGCCAGCAGGTCGTCGTCGTCCGCCGTGGTGACGATCTCGTCGACGTCCGCGTGCGCCCGCAACAGGAGCTCCAGCCGATGGCGGGCCTGCTCCCGGACGTCGTGCACGACGCACGTGCGTCCCATCGCCCCCCCTCCATCAGCCCGACCGCTCGACGAGTCCTACCGCGTCACCGCATCGAGTGCACTCCCGGGACCCACACCTCCCCGGAAGTGATGACAGCCGTGTAATTCACCCGCGAAGGTCTCACTCACACGCGTCACGTGCGTGTCGATTGACCACGGAGCGCTGTTGATCCTTTGCTGCTTCGCGGACGGCCCACATCAGCGCGGGCCCCGGACCGGGAGCGGTGATGGTGGATCGGGACGGGCACCGACGGCGGGCGCAGCGGGCGTGGTCGGCACGTACGGGCGCGGCGCTGACCCTGGGCGCGGCGCTGGTGCTCGGCGCCGCGCTCGTACCGGGCGGGACGGCGTGGGCGATCGCGGGCAGCGAGAGCTGGGCGGCGGAGCTGTCGGTGAACGGCGGGGACGACGCGAACGTCGTCGCCCGCGACGGCGCGATCCGGCTGGCGAGCACGAGCCCGCGAACCACGTCGACCGGGCCGGCGCCGGCGGAGGGCGAGCTCCTGCTGCCGCCGCGGCGGGTCACGGCGGTCACCGACCGGGTCACCGCCGACGCCACGGTCGAGCGCCCGGCCGGCTCCGACGTCGTCGTCGCGGTCCGCGGCCTGCGCAGTGACGGCTCGTGGAGCCAGTGGACGACGGCCGCGTCGTCGGCGCCCGCGCTGCTCCCCGAGACCACGCTGGAGGTCCAGGTGCGGGTCACGCTCGTCGCGGGCGCCGGCGGGGCGTCGCCCTCGCTGCGGCGGCTGTGGCTGACCGCCGACCGCGCGCCCGCCGCGACCCCACCGCCGGCGAGCGACGCCCTCACCGCGCGGGTGTTCGCGACCCGCGTCGGGCTGGTCGGGAACCGCACCGCCAACGGGCACCGCGTGGTCGCCGACGACCGCTTCGTCGCGCTGCCCTCGCGCCGCGGGCTCGCGTCGGACGGCGCCGGCGACTACACCGTGCAGGTCTGCACCGACGCCGGCCGGTGCGCCTGGGCCCCGGTGTGGGACCTCGGGCCGTGGAACACGCGCGACGACTACTGGTCCGCCCCCGGCACCCGCGAGTCGTTCGCCGACCTGCCCCGGGGCGTGCCCGAGGCGCAGGCGGCGGCCACCGCTGGCTACGCCCGCGGGCGCGACGGCTCCGGGCGGCGCGTCAGCAACCCGGCCGGGATCGACCTGGCCGACGGGACCTTCACCCGCGACCTGGGCCTGCGCGACAACGCCTGGGTCCAGGCCACCTACCTCTGGACCGGCACCGGCCGCTCGGGCACCGCCCGCGGCGACGACCCGATCACCGTCCGGGCCGCGCCCGCGGCCGACGCCCGCGACGTCGGGGTCGTCGCGCCCCATGCCCGGGTCCCCGTGCAGTGCGCGACGGGCGCCTCGACGCCGGCCGGCCGTACCGGGTCGAGCCCCACCGGCTGGCTGCGCCTCGGCGCCGCCCGCTACGTCCCCGCCAACGCCCTGGAGGCCAGCGATGTCCCCGCGTGCTGAGACCCCGTCCGTATCGGGGTGCCCCCGCTGCGCGGTGCGGGTGGCGGGATTCCTGACCGCGGGTGCGCTGGCGGCGGGCCTGCTCCTCGCCGTGGCGCCGGGTGCCCTCGCCGATCCGCCGACGTCCGTCCTGACGACCACCTCCCCCGGGGAGTCCTGGGCGGCCGAGCTCGCGCTCGACGGCGGGGACGACTCCGGGGTCGTGCTCGCCGACGGCGGGGTCCGGCTGGCCCCGGGCACTCCCGGGCGGGCCGCCGACGGTGTGCTGACCCTCGCGCCGCGCCGGCTCGCGTCGCCGACCACGGAGCTCGAGGGCGTGCTCACCGCGGACCTCCCCGCCGGTACCGGGGTGGACGTGCAGGTCCGCGGGCTCGACCGTCGCGGCGTCTGGACGCAGTGGCTCGGGACCCGGGCGGGCAGGCCCGCACGGCTGGGGACGCCGACCGTCGACGTCCAGGTCCGGCTGCTCCTGCACGGTCCGGACGGGACCACGACGCCGGTCGTGCGGGAGGTGTGGCTGACGGCACGGACGCTGCCGGCGCCCGTGACGACGCCGCGCCCGACCACGACCAGCCCCACGACGACGACCCCGAGACCCACCACGACGACCCCGAGACCCACGACGACGACGGCCCGGCCGGGTCCACCCCGCGCGGGGCCCCCGGGACCGAGGCCACCAGGTCCGCCGCGACCCCCGGGACCGCCGGGTCCGCCGCCGACGCCGCCGGTCTCGACGCCGCCGAAGCCCCCGACGCCGACCACCACGCCGCACCCGACGACGACCACCACCCCCACGACGGCACCGCCGGTCGTGGCGCTCCCGCCCGTGGTCCTCCCGAAGGTCGTCCCGGTCA
>NZ_JBVPVA010000387.1:0-1110 GCF_055612215.1 Actinomycetospora sp.
GGGATCGTCCCCGACTTCGCCGTCGCCGTGGGCGCCCCCGCCCGGGTCGTCCGGGACCGGGTCGCGGACTACGAGGCCGCCGCCTCCGAGCGCGCGGCGCTGGCCGACATCGCCCGCAAGACCGCCCGAGGTGCGCTGCGCGCTCGTGAGCAGTAATCCGTGCCATAGGGCGGATTACTGCTCACGGGCGCGGAGCGCACCTAGTCGGGGTTCGCCGCGGCGGCCTCGGCGGTGCCCTGGTCCTCCGGCTCGAGGTCGAGCTCGAAGGCCGGGGTGGCCGCGTCGTCGTCCTCGACGGGGTCCGGGCTGTCGCTCGCGAGCTGGTCGGCCACGGCCTCGCCCGCGTCGCGGTCGTCGTCGTCGGGCCGGGCGTCGTCGCTGCTCATCGCCGACGGGTCTGCCCGGCGCCCCGGGCACGGAAACCTCAGGGGCGGCCGAAGACGTTGCCCGTCGGGATCTTGGGGCGCCCGAGCGTGGGCTGCGGGTCCCGACGGTGGGTGCGGGCATAGAGCGCGGCGGTGTCGTCCGCG
This sequence comes from Actinomycetospora sp., assembly GCF_055612215.1. Classification (NCBI taxonomy): domain Bacteria; kingdom Bacillati; phylum Actinomycetota; class Actinomycetes; order Pseudonocardiales; family Pseudonocardiaceae; genus Actinomycetospora; species Actinomycetospora sp. Next base: position 531 of record NZ_JBVPVA010000387.1, read on the forward strand.
ATCGCGGGCCAGGCGAAGTCGGTGGCCAGCCGCGCCCGGGCGGTCTCCGCCCGACGCGCCGCGGCGTCGGGCTCGTCCAGGGCGGCGATGACGGCGGCGGCACAGCCCGCGACGTCGCCCGGGTCGAACGACAGGCCGGTGACGCCGTCGAGCACCACCTCGCCGAGTCCACCCGCGCGCGAGGCGACCAGCGGGGCGCCGACCGCGGCCGCCTCCAGCGCGACGATGCCGAACGGCTCGTAGCGGCTGGGCAGCACCACGGCCGACGCCCGCCCGAGCAGGTCGACGAGCGCGGCGTCGTCGACGTGGCCGAGCATCGTCACCGCCCCGCGCACCCGTGCCGCCCGCGCCCGCTGCGCGAGCCACGCCGCGTGCGACCCGGTCCCGGCCACCGCCAGCCGCGTCCCCGGATGGGCCCGCCGGATCGCCGGGAGCGCGGCGATCACGTCCTGGATGCCCTTCTCCCACTCGAGCCGGCCGAACGTGACGAGGGTCGGACGGCCCACGGGCCAACGGCGCCGTCCTGCCGTCGGACGGCAGGAAAGCGCCATTGCTGCCGCGGTGGGGGTGGGGACCGCGG
>NZ_JBVPVA010000402.1:0-14416 GCF_055612215.1 Actinomycetospora sp.
GGCCCCGGCCGGATCGCTCGACGAGCGGACCGACCGTGCCGTCGCGAGCGGCTCGACCCGCGGATGACGGTCGCCCTGATCGTTATCGGACTGCGCAGAGCGTGCCTATCGACGTCACCCTCGACGCGCTTTTAGGCTGAACGGGTGAACACGCTCCCCCGTTCGACACGCCTGGTTCGCGCAGTGCGACCCGGGCGCCGTCGCGTGACGGCCGGACTCGGGGTACTCGTCACCCTCGTCCCCCTCATGCTCCTCGCCGGCCCTCCCGTCCCCGCGCACGCCGCGGGCGATCCCGCGTGGGGGGTCCTGGCCTCCACGTGCAGTGCCCCGGACATCGCCGCGCACCGGGCCGCCGGGATCGGGCTCGTCGAGGTCGAGGCCTACTGGGACCGCTACCTGCCCGCGGCGGCCGGGGTCGTCGACGCCGGCTACGCCGAGGACCTGCGCGCCCGCGTCACCGCGTGCCTGGACGCCGGGATCCACGTCGTGCTCGGCACCGGCACGCAGTACCCGCCGTCGTGGGTGCGGGGCCTGGCGGGGGCGGCGCTGGTGGACCAGCGCGGCGCGAGCCCGACGACCGGCGCCGTCGACACCGTCTTCTCCGCCACGGTGCGCGGCGCCGAGGCCGACTACCTGACCCGGCTCGTGGCCGGCCTGCCCGCCGCCCGGCTCGACGGCGTCCGCGTCGGCACCAGCACCGCGGGCGAGGTCGGGTTCCCGGGCCCGAACGAGGCGGGCGACGGCTTCCTGCAGAGCTGGTGGGCCTTCGGCGCCGCCCCGCAACAGGGCACCGGGCTCGCCCCCGGCACCCCGAGGACGCCGATGCCCGGCTGGGTCCCGGGCCGCACGACCTGGAACGGCACGACGGTCACCGCGGCGATGGCCCGCAACTGGTTCCTCTGGTACTCCCGCTCGCTGGTCTACGCGCTCAAGGGGCAGGTCGACGCGCTGCGTGCCGCGGGGTACGGCGGTGCGGTCCACCTCCCCTCGCCCGGCAAGGGCGTGCTGCCTGCGGACCTCACCACGGCGGTGAACGCGCTGCTGAACGGTGCCGGCGACCGCGACGGCTCCCTCGGCCGCGGGCTGAACTACGTCGACCAGTTCCCGGTCCTCGCCGGCAACGTCAGTGGCCCGCTGGTCGTCGACCTCACCGGGGTCGACGACGCCACCGCCGTGACCGCCCGGGCCCTGCGCCCCGCCCAGGACCAGTGCGCCGCCGGCGACGCCACCGCCAGCGTCACCGCCGGCACGCCCGTCGCGAGCTGGTCGAACCTCCGCTTCGCCCGGGCCCAGGCCGCCCGCGCGGGCCTCGCCGCGGTCGGCGAGAACCCCGGCCCGCCCGGCCCGCAGACCGGGGGGACGGGGAGCTCCGACCCCGAGGCCGCCCAGGTCCGCCGCAGCCCGGCCTACGCCCGCGGCTGTGGGCTCGCGGGCTTCTTCCTCGCGTTCGAGGCCGTGCTCGACGACCCGTCGTCCGGGGTGACCCGGCAGGACTACGTGAACGCGGTCGTCGGGGCCGGGTGAGCCGGACCCCGTCGTCGTCCGCTCACCGACCGTGATCTGGCAGCGTAGGCACGGCCGAGAGGGACCGCTGATCGCAGGCGCGGCCGCCGAGGGACCGGGCGGAGCCGGACGGAGAGGGGAGTCCGACGTGTTCGCACGACGGGTCATGGTGGTGGGGACGGGCTACGTCGGGCTGACGACGGGGGCGTGTCTGGCGTCGCTGGGTCACGAGGTGGTGTGCGCGGACATCGACTCGGCGAAGGTGGAGCGGTTGCGCCGCGGGGTCGTGGACATCGTGGAGCCGGGCCTGTCGGAGCTGGTGGCCGAGCAGACCTCGGCGGGCCGGTTGTCGTTCGTGGTGGGCAACTCGGCGGCGTTGGAGTCCTTCGAGGAGGACCGGTCGCCCGAGGTGGTGTTCCTGTGCGTGCCGACGCCGATGGGTGCCGGTGGGGTGGCCGACCTGCGCGCGGTGGAGTCGGTGATGGAGGAGATCGGGGCGTCGTTGGCGCCGGGCACGGTCGTGGTGAACAAGTCGACGGTGCCGGTGGGGACCGCGGCGCGGACCGCGGAGATGCTCGAGCGCGACGACGTGGCGGTGGTGTCGAACCCGGAGTTCCTGCGGGAGGGCGCGGCGGTCAAGGACTTCCTGGGCCCGGACCGGATCGTGGTGGGCTCGGACAACCAGGACGCCGCGGAGCGGGTGGCGGCGCTGTACGCCCGGTTGGGGGCGCCGACGGTGCTGACCGACGCGGCGTCGGCGGAGCTGATGAAGTACGCGGCGAACTGTTTCCTGGCGATGAAGCTGTCGTACGTGAACGCGATGGCCGAGCTGTGCGAGCGGGTGGGCGCGGACATCTCGGACGTCACCGAGGGGATCGGTTACGACCGGCGGATCGGGCAGGCGTTCCTCTCGCCCGGTCCGGGGTGGGGCGGGTCGTGCCTGCCCAAGGACACCCACGCGCTGCTGCAGGTGGCGGACGCGGCGGACTTCGAGTTCCGGTTGCTGCGGGCGACGATCGACACGAACACCCGGCAGCGGCAGCGGATCGTGGACAAGGTGCGTCTGGCGGTGACCGGGAAGCGGACCGGGTCGCTGTCGCGGGTGCGGCTGGCGCTGCTGGGGTTGACGTTCAAGGCCGGGACCGACGACCTGCGGGACTCGCCGGCGCTGGCGATCGCGGCGCTGCTGCGCCAGGCCGGGGCGGACCTGGTGGGGTTCGACCCGGCGTTCGTGGAGGGCCCGGAGGCGATGAAGTTCCGCGACGGGGTGCCGGCGCCGAGCGAGATCGAGGGGGTGCCGCTGGCCGCGGACGCGGTGTCGGCGGCGCAGGGCGCCGAGGCGGTGCTGGTGCTCACCGAGTGGCCGCAGTTCCGGTCGCTGGACTGGTCGGTGATGGCGGCGGCGATGAAGCGACCGCTGGTGGTCGACACCCGCAACCTCGTCGACCCCGCGCTGCTGCGCCGCGCCGGGCTGGTCGCCGTCGGCCTCGGCCGCCGCGGGGACGGCACGCTCGACGACTAGGACGCCGCGGTCCTGCACCGCCCCTCGACGTACGAACGGCCGGTTGATCACCATCGAAGGTGACGAACCGCCCGTTCGTACGTCCCGGGACGGCCACACCATCCGGGCCCGGGGGCGTCCAGCTCAGCGGGCCGGGCTGAGCGCGGCGCCCAGGAACTCCCGCAGCGAGGTCGCCGGCCGGCCCACCAGCCCGGCCAGCGTCGGGTCCGCCGGCGCGAAGTCGCCCCGGCGGCTCGCGGCGAACATCCCGACGAGCATGTCCGCGGCGTGCCCGGGGACGCCGTTCCCCACCAGCGTCGACCGGTACTCGGCGTCCTCGACGACGACCCGGCGGATCGGGCGGCCGGTGACCTCGCCCGCGATCTCCGCGACCGCGTCCATGTCGAGCGCCTCCGGCCCGGTGAGCGCGGCCGTGCGCCCGTCGGGGGCGCCCGCGACGAGCAGGCGGGCGGTCGCCGCCGCGAGGTCGGCCCGCGTCGTCCAGGCGACCGGGCCGTCGGCGGGCAGGCGCAGCTCCCCGGTGCTCGCCGCGTCCCCGAGCAGCATCGGGACGGTCTCGGCGTAGAAGCCGTTCGCCAACGACGTCCACGGCACGCCGGTCGCGGCGAGGACGTCCTCGGCGGCGGCGTGGTCCGGCGCCGCCGCGAAGAGCGGGTCCGGCCGGGCGCCCTGGTGCGAGGTGTAGAGGACGCGCCGGGCGCCGGCCGCCACCGCGGCCTCGATCGCGGCCCGGTGCCAGGCGCGGGCCTCGTCGCCGAGGGCGTCCACGCTGACGACGAGCACCTGGTCCGCGCCCTCGAACGCCGCGTCGAGCGTGGCCGGCTCGGCGAAGTCCCCGCGGCGCACCCGGACCCCGCGGGCGGCGAGGTCGGCGGCGGCGTCCACGTCGCGCACGCTCACGGCGATCCCGTCGGCGGGGACGTGGTCGAGCAGCCGCTCCACCACGCCCCGGCCCAGTACCCCGCTGCCTCCGGTCACGACGATCACGAGCGCCTCCCTAGCGTTGCTACCGGCGGGACGGTAGCACTGGAAACACCGTTCCGCTAACGGCGTGCTGTTAGCATCGTTAGCCGTGACGGACGCCGACGGGCCGCGGGGCCGGATCGTCGACGCGGCGGCGCGCCTGCTCGAGTCCGGCGGCGAGGACGCGGTCTCGACGCGTGCGGTGGGCGCCGCCGCCGGGGTCCAGGCGCCGACCATCTACCGCCTGTTCGGGGACAAGCAGGGGCTGCTCGACGCCGTGGTCACCCACGGGTTCGAGCGCTACCTCGCCGAGAAGACCGTCCGGGAGGAGACCGACGACCCGGTCGCGGACCTGCGCACCGGGTGGGACCTCCACGTCGGCCTCGCCCTCTCCCGGCCCGCGCTCTACACGGTGATGTACGCGCGGCCCACCGGCGAGGGGCACTCCCCGGCGGCCCGCGCGGCGTTCGCGGTGCTCGCCGCGCTGGTCCGCCGCATCGCCGTCGCCGGGCGGCTGCGCGTCGGCGAGGACCGCGCGGTCGGGCTCGTGCACGCGGCGGGCAGCGGCGTCGCGCTCTCGCTCATCGCCGTGCCCCCCGAGCAGCGCGATCCCGGTCTCTCCGACGCCGCGCGCGAGGCGGTCGTCGCCGCGATCACGACGGACGCCGCGGAGCCGGCCGCGGCGGGCCCGGTCGCGGCGGCGGTGTCGCTGCGGGCCGCGCTCGACGATCCGGCACTGCCCGCCGTCCTCACCACCGCCGAGCGGGGCCTGCTGGCCGAGTGGCTCGAGAAGGTCGCGCGGAGCGCACGTAGCGGCCCGGCGTGACCCCGAGCAGGCGCCGGAAGTGCCGCGTGAGGTGCGCCTGGTCGTGGAAGCCGGCCTCCGCCGCGACCCGGGCGGCCGGGAGCCCGGCCAGCAGCAGCCGGCGCGCGAGGTCCACCCGGCGCCCGACCAGGTAGCGGTGCGGGGGCAGCCCGAACTCCGCCGCGAACGCCTTCACCAGGTGCGTCGGCGTCACGTGCAGGACCGCGGCCGCCGCGTCGAGCGTGAGCCCGTCGACGACGTGGGCGTCGAGCAGGTCGCGCAGCGCGCCCGCGGTCCGCGGGTCCCGCACCGCCTCGGCGTCGGGACCCCCGCGGTGGAGGTGGGCCACGAGCCGGTCGGTGACGAGCGCCAGCCCCGACCGCGCCGCGAGCTCGTCGCCGGGCCGGTCGAGCACGCGGTGGAGCCGGTCGACCGCGCCGCGCAGGACGTCGTCGACGACGGCGGGCCGGTCGACCGCCCGGCCGACGAGGCCGGCGGGCAGCGCCGCGTCGTCGAGGTAGAGGACCCGCTTGCGGAACCCGCCCACCGTCGCCGACCGGCCGTCGTGCGCGACCCCGGGCGGCAGCAGCGTCACCGCCGAGGAGACGGCGCCGTGCTCGGCGCGGTCGAGGTCGTAGCGCACCGCGCCGTCGTCGACGACGAGCAGCGTCCACGTCGCGTGCGTGTGCGGCGGGTAGGCGTGGTCGACGAAGCGGGCGTGGAACACCTCGTCGATGCCGGGCACGTCCGGGCGCCACGCCCGGACCCGCGACGCCTCCGCCACCCCAGGAACGTACAAGAACGCGGAGGTCCCGACGGCAGATCGTGGTCGCCATGACCACCCGCTTCGACACCAAGATCGTCGTCGTGCTCCGCGACGACCTCGCGACCTGGCAGCGCCTCAACGTCACCGCGTTCCTCGTCAGCGGCCTCGCGGCGACCACGCCGGAACTGATCGGCGAGCCCTACGTCGACGCCGACGGCACGGTGTACGCCCCGATGTTCCGCCAGCCGGTGGTCGTCCTCGAGGGGGACGCGGCGACGGTCCGGGCGGCGCACCGCCGGGCGGTCGACCGCGGCCTGACGGTGCCGGTCTTCACCGCCGACCTGTTCGCGACCGGGGGCGACGAGGAGAACCGCGCCGCCGTCGCGGCGGTGCCCCGCGAGAAGCTCGACCTGGTCGGGGTCGCGGTGCACGCGCCGCGCAACGCCGCCGACAAGATCGTGAAGGGGGCGCGGATGCACCCCTAGCCGGACGCCTCCACCGCGTACACCTCGAGGTCCGCCGGCGCGCCCTTGAGCCGCATCCGCCGGCGGCGCCGGGTGGTCACCGTGGTGGCGTCGAGGCGGCGCAGCAGGTCGCCGCTGATGAGGATCTCGTCGGCCTTCGCGGCCTCGCCGAGGCGCGCCGCGGTGTTCACCGCGACCCCGAGGTAGTCGCCGCCGACCCGGCGCGGCCGCCCCGAGTGCAGGCCGGCCCGCATCCGCGGGGACCAGCCCTCGACGTGGAGCTCCCCGAGCCGGCGACGGGCCTCGACGACGGCCGCCAGGGCCGCGGCCGGGTCGGCGAAGGCGACCATCAGGCCGTCGCCGAGGCGCTTGACGACGGTGCCCGCGCGCTCGGTCATGGGCGGCTCCCAGGCGTCGCCGACCTCGCGGAGCACCCGCAGCACCTCGTCGTCGCCGGCCCGCAGGCCCCAGCGGGAGAACTCGACGAGGTCGGTGAACACGAGCACCACCTCGTGCTCGCCGCCGCCTCGCCCGAACCGCTCGAGCACCGACTGCCACACCTGCAGGCCGCCCAGGCCCAGCTCGCGGGTGACCCCGGGCCGGTCCCCGGTCAGACCGACGACCGCCCGCCCCACGGCCTCGGTGTGGCGGGCGCCGCCGAGGGAGAGGGGGTCACCGAAGTGGGCGTCGCCGGGCAGGACGCCGCGCAGCCGCTTCACGGCCTGCTGCAGCGCGGGGGAGCGGTCCAGCTCCCGGGCCCGCTCGCCCGCCCGGACGGCCCCGGCGCGCAGCCGCGCGAGCCGGTCGGCGGCCGCGGGGGTCGCGTCGTCGGAGTCCACGGGCACTTTCTACCGGTGACGATCATCCGTGTGGACGGCCAGGGTGGCCGCGGTGAGGGGCTGCGGCGGCCGACCGCCACCACTCCCGGAGATCCGGGTCCCCGGGACCCGGATTCGCAGTGGTGATGCCGGGCGGGAGGTCGCCCGGCCGCGCGCGTCAGGCCGTGCGCGTCAGGCCAGCAGGCCGTCGAAGACCTGGCGCTCGACGGCGTCGACGAGCTCGGCCAGGTCCACCCGGTCGGCGCGGTACCACTCGATGAGCGAGTTCACCGTCCCCGAGAGCAGCCGGGCGGCCACCACCGGGTCGATCTCGGGCCGGGTCGCGCCGGCCTCGGTGGCCTCGCGGACGAGCGCCGCGACGGCCTGGTCGAACTCGCGGCGCCGGACCAGCGCCCACCGCTCGGTCTCGGTGTTGCCGCGCAGGCGCAGCAGCAGCGTCACGTAGGGCAGCTCGGTGGCGAGGACCTCCACCTGGCGCCGGACGATGTACCGCAGGCGCGCCACCGCGGGGCCGCCGAGCGCGTCCGGCTCGCCCAGGATGCCGAACAGGCCGTCCAGCGCGCGGTCGAGCGCCCCGCGCAGCAGTGCCTCCTTGCCGGAGACGTGGTGGTAGAAGGACGACTTGGTGATCCCCGCGGCGCGCGAGAGGTCCTCCATGCTGGTGGCGTCGTAGCCGCGGTCGAGGAACGCGCGGGCGGCCACCTCGACGAGCGAGTCCAGCGTGTAGGGCTCGGCGTTGGTCGGTCGGCGTCCGGGCCTGGAGGTCTTCCCGTCGCTCCGCTCGCCCCGGCGACGGGCCGCGGTGTCCTCGCGCATGGCGCTCATCCCCGGGCTCCCGTCATGATCTCCCGCACCGTGATGGGCGCCCCGCGTCCGCGCAGGGTGCGCGGCCGATCGGAGGGGTGGTGTCGCCCGGGTCAGCTGCTACCCTACCCACCGAACGATCGTTCGGCACAGGGGGAGGCACGTCGATGACGACGACGGCGGCGCACCGCCCGGGCACGGACCTCGCCCCCGCGGGGGACGCCCGCAACGCCACGCGCACCATCGCCGCCCCACTGCGCCGCGCCCTCGCCGTCGCGCCCGACGCGACCGCGGTCGTCTGCCCCCACGCCACGCTGACCTACCGCGAGCTCGGGGTGCGCGTCCGGCGGCTGATCGCGGCGTGCGCGGCCCTCGGCCTGCGCCGGGGCGACCGGGTCGCGGTGCTCGGCCCGAACTGCCACCGCTACCTCGAGCTGCACCTCGCGCTGCCGATCGCGGGCCTCGTCATCGTCCCGCTGAACACCCGCCACTCCGACCCGGAGCGGTGCTATTCGCTCGCCGACTCGGGCACGCGGGTGCTGTTCACCGACCGGGACGTGGCGGGGGTGGCCGATCTCGACGTCCGGGTGGTCGGCCTCGGGGACGAGTACGAGGCGCTGCTCGCCGACGCCGCCGACCCCGGCGTGCTGCCCGACGGCGAGGACGCGCCCGGCGAGCACGACCTGGCGGGCATCTTCTACACGGGCGGCACGACCGGCGCGGCCAAGGGCGTGATGCTCACCCACGGCAACCTCGTCGCCAACGCCCTGCACTTCATGGCGTGCTGGCCGTTCACCGAGGACACCCGATTCATGGTGGTGGCCCCGATGTTCCACGCGGCCGGCACCATCGGCGCGCTGGCCACGACGTGGGCGGCCGGCACCCAGGTGCTCGTCCCGGCGTTCACCGGCGGCGGCGTGCTCGACGTCGTGGAGCGCGAGCGGGTCACCGCGACCCTGGTGGTGCCCACGATGATGGACGCCCTCGCCGTCGCGCAGCGGGAACGCCCCCGCGACGTCTCGAGCCTGCGCTGGCTCTCCCACGGCTCGAGCCCGGCGGCGCTCGAGCTGCTCCGGCGGACCCACGCGACGTTCCCGCACGCCTCGATGCTCCACATCTACGGGCTCACCGAGACCTCGCCGATCGTGACGCTGCACCCCGACGAGCAGCTGCGCCTGGACTCCCCGCGGGCGATGTCGTGCGGGCGCCCTGCGGTCGGGGTCGAGGTGGCGATCGTCGAGGTCGGCGGCGATCCGGACGAGGCCCCCGTGCCGCCCGGCGAGGTCGGCGAGGTCGCGATCCGCGGGGCCAACGTCACCGCCGGCTACTGGCACAAGCCCGAGGAGACCGCGAAGGTCCTGCGCGGGGGCTGGTTCACCTCGGGCGACCTGGGCTACCTCGACGACGCCGGCTACCTGTTCCTCGTCGACCGCGCCAAGGACATGATCGTCTCCGGTGGCGAGAACGTGTACTCGGCCGAGGTCGAGAACGCGCTCTACTCCCACCCCGCCGTGGTCGAGGCGGCGGTGTTCGGGGTGCCCGACGAGCGCTTCGGCGAGGCGGTGCACGCCGTCGTGCAGACCCGGGCCGAGGTCACCGCCGACGAGCTCGTCGCCCACTGCCGGCTGACCATCGCGGGGTACAAGGTGCCCCGCGGGGTCGACCTGCGCGTCGAGCCGCTCCCGAAGTCCGGCGCCGGGAAGATCCTCAAGCGGGAGCTCCGCGACGCCTGGTGGCAGGGCCGCGCGACCCGGATCTGAGCCCGAGCTCAGCCCCGGGCCAGCCGCGGCAGCAGCGCCGAGGCGATCGAGATCATGGCGACGGCCGCGACGACGAGCACGACCGCGTCCAGCCCGACGCGCGCCGGCGTCCCGACGAGCAGTCCCCGCAGCGCGTCCACCTCGTAGGACAGCGGGTTGACGTGGCTGATCCACTGCAGCCACCCCGGCATGACGGCCACCGGGTAGAGCGCGTTGGAGGCGAAGAACAGCGGCATCGTGATCGCCTGCCCGATGCCCATGAGCCGGTCGCGGGAGAGCACGACGCCCGCCAGCGTGATCGACAGGCAGCAGAAGAACGCCGACCCGAGCACGACGACGGCGGCCGCGGCCACCCAGTGCAGCGGGTTCGGCGTGATCCCGACGCCGAGCAGCAACGCGATCACGACGACGACGAGCGCCTGGACCAGCGCGCGGATCCCGGCCGCGAACGCCTTGGACGTGACCAGCGCGGCCCGCGGCGTCGGGGTCACCAGGAGTTTGGCCAGCACCCCGGCGTCGCGCTCCCAGATGACCTGGATGCCGTAGAAGATCGCGACGAACAGGGCGGACTGGGCCAGGATGCCGGGCGCGAGGAAGTCCAGGTAGGGCGTCGAGCCGGTCGGGATCGCGTGGATGCGGCTGAACGTCGTCCCGAACACGACCAGCCAGAGCGCCGGCTGGATCGTGCGGGTGATCAGCTCGGTCCGGTCGTGGCGCAGCTTCTGCAGCTCGACCAGGCACATGGCGCCGACGCGGCGGGCCAGCAGTGCCACCTCGCCGACGGGCGTGAGGCGCTCAGCCGACGCGGCGGGCGGTGCGGCGGGCAGTACGGACATCGCGCAGGCTCCCTTCTCCGGCGGACCCCGGGGCCAGGGTGTCGCCGGTGTGGTGGCGGAAGACGTCGTCGAGGGTCGCGTCCGGTCCCAGCGCGGCCGTGAGCTCCGCGGGGGTGCCCTCGGCGCGCTTGCGGCCGCGGTGCAGGAGGGCGACCCGGTCGCAGTGCAGCTCCGCCTCCTCCATGGCGTGGGTGGTGACGAGCACCGTCATCCCGGTCTCGCGGCGCACCTCGTGGATGCGGTCCCACACCCCGGAGCGGGCCACCGGGTCGAGCCCGACGGTGGGCTCGTCGAGCACCAGCACCTGCGGGGCGCTGACGAGGGCCTGGGCCAGCTCGAGACGGCGGACCATGCCGCCGGAGTAGGTCGAGGCGGTGCGGTCGGCCGCCTCGGACAGCCCCATGGCGTCGAGGACGGCGTCGACGGCGGCCGCGCGGTCCCGGCGCGGCAGGTCGAACAGGCGCGCGAACAGCGCGACGTTCTCCCGGCCGGTGAGCGAGGCGTCGGCGGAGAGCTGCTGGGGCACGTAGCCGAGCAGGCGCCGGACCTGGCGGCGGTGGCGGGCGACGTCGAGACCCGCGACCGTCACCGTCCCCGGCGGCGCGGGCAGCAGCGTCGTGATCACCCGGATCGTCGTGGTCTTGCCCGCGCCGTTGGGCCCGAGCAGGCCGAACACCTCGCCCGGGTGCAGCGCGAGGTCGAGGCCGTCCACGGCGACGTGGTCGCCGAAGGCGTAGTGCAGGCCCTCGGTGCGGACCGGGTCGGTGGTCGCGGTCGTCACGGGGTGCCTCCCTCCTGGTGGTGCGGATCGGCCTCGACGGCGTCGAGGAGCCGGTGCAGGGCGGGCAGCGCGGCCTCGAGGGCGGCGTGGTCGGCGGGGTCGAGGCGGGCGAGCGCGGTGCCGACGACGTCGGTGCGCGTGGCCCGCCACCGGCGCAGCCGCTCGTGGGCGGCCTCGGTGAGCTCGAGCCGGGCCGCGCGCCGGTCGGCGGGATCGGGGGTGCGGCGCAGGTGGCCGTCGGCAACGGCGGCGCGCACCAGGGTGCTCACCGAGTTCTCGGCCAGCCGCAGCGCCCGCGCCGCCGCGGCCACCCCGATCCCGGGGGAGTCCTGGACCGTGCGCAGCAGCTCCACCTGGGCCGGCGGCAGGGCCGGGAGGTCCATCCGCTCGCGCGTGCGGCGCCGCACGGCCCGGCGCAGCGCGACGACCGCGGGCATGAGGCCCTCGGCGAGCCCGGCGGTGACGGTCACCGGAGAAGATTAGCTCTGACACAGAGGTGTCGTCGACCCGGGCGATGGCCGTCACTCCGGCCGCCGGACGTTCCGTCCGGGCCCCGGCGGTGCCTACCCTCGTCGCAGAGCCGTCGACGGGCGAGGAGGCCCCGCGTGCACCAGCACCACGAGGTGGCCGTCGCGGCGTGCCCCGACTATGTGTGGGCGGTCCTCGTCGACGTGGCGCGGTGGCCGGAGTGGGCCCCGACCCTGCGGGAGGTGGTCCCCTACGACGGCGGGCCGCTCGTCGTCGGCGGGGGCGTGCGGGTGTGCGCCCGGAACCTGCCCGTGCGGGAGTGGCAGGTCGCCGAGGTCCGCCCGCACCGCGGCTTCACCTGGCACGAGGTCGGCGTCGGGTCGACCCTCCGCCTCGACGTCGAGATGACCCCGGAACCGCCCGGCACGCGCGTGGGGTTCACGCAGGAGTGCTCCGGCTGGCTCGGCACGGTCGTCGGCCGCATGACGGGGGCGACGCGGCCGGTGCACGTCGAGGGGCTCGCCGACGCGCTGCGCCGGCGCTGCGAGACCGGGCAGCGTGCCCTCCGGTCGCGTCCGGGCCACGGGCCCGCTGTCGCGCGGCGCACCCACTAGAACCGCTGATCGCGGGTATCCGGACGGGGTGCAGATCGTCCCCGGGCCGCGCCAGGTCGTGCGTGAGGCCCTCATGCTGACCGAGCTCCCGCGCGGCCTCGTCGCGCTCGGCCGCATCTGGGGGCTCCCCGGCGTCCGCGTGACGCACCGTCGCCTCGACGGGAACGCCGCGGACGACGCACCCCCGCCGCTGCTCGACGCCGGCGGGCGCGACCAGCCCGTGGACGCCGGCTACGGCCCGATGCTCCACCGCGTGTTCCGCGCCCGGGTGACCTCGCCCCGCCTGACGCCGCACGCCCTGATCGCGGTGCTCGCCGCCGACATGAACCAGGCGATGGTGCCCGGCGTCGCGCGCTTCGACCGGATGGGCAGCGACGGCCACGCGCTCGCCGTCGGGGACGAGTTCGTCGTGCGGATGCCGGGGCCGTGGGACGGGCCGGTCCGCGTCGTCGACCGCTCCGATGGCCCCGAGCGCTCGTCGTTCCGGCTCGCGACCCTCACCGGGCACCTGGAGGCCGGCCAGATCGAGTTCGCCGCGACCACGGTGCCTGACGGGCTCGAGTTCACGATCAGCACCTGGGCCCGCGCGGGGGATCTGCTCGCCGACGTCGTCTACAACCGGATCGGCGTCGCCCGCGAGATCCAGTTCCAGCTCTGGGTGCACTGCTGCGTGCGGGCCGCCTCCCTCGCCGGCGGCCTCTCACCCGACGGCGTCGACGTCACCACCCGCTCGCTGACCTGGACGGACGAGGTGGCGACGCAGGGCGGCGGGAATCCCTCGCAGGATTCCGCCGCGTCGGCGTAACGACGCCGGGCCCGCGGACGACAACCGGTGTGAGCCCCGACGGGCCGCGGGACCCCCGACCTCGCGGACCGTCGGGGCCATTCTCGTTCCCGGGGCCCTTCTCGTTCCCGGGGCCCTCGAGCTCCGCCTCCGGCGCGTCGCCGCGGCCCACGGTCGGTCACGACCTACCCTCGATCGGTGTCGTCCAGCCCGCTGCGCGTCCCCGTGCCGAGTGCCCCGGTGGGCATCGTCATCGCGTTGTGTGCGGTCCTGCTCCTCAAATGGCTGGCCGTGGTCGCCCTGGTCGTGGGCGGGCTCGTCGTGCTCGCGCGGTGGCTCTGGCGCCGCCACCGGCCGCTCGCGCCGGACCCCGCGGCCGTGACCGTGCCCGCGCCGCGCAGCGTCGAGCCGGACTGCACCTGGTGCGGCCTGGCCGGGGGACACCACGACGGGCTCGGGCGACCGCTGCGGCCCCGGCACGTCCACGAGGTGCGCGGAGCGCGCCTGCCTACGTGATGTCGTCGTAGCCCGACGACGGCGGCCCCGAGCCGTTCGACGACGGGCCGTCCAGCGACGAGGGCGCGGCCGGCGCCGAGGCCCGGACCGGCTCCACGGTCACCGCCGGTCCTGCCACCGGAGACGGGCCGGCCTCGTCGTCGGCGAGTCCCGCCCACGGCGACGCCCGCACGGCCCGCTTGTCGTGGACCCGGCAGATCTGCGCGGCGAGCTCGAAGAGCACCGTGAGCGAGCACCCGAGGGCCAGCATCGAGAACGGGTCCTGGCCGGGCGTGGCGACGGCGGCGAACACGAAGATCGCGAAGATCAGCCCGCGACGCCACGCCTTGATCTTCGCGTAGGGGAAGATCCCGACACGGTTGAGCATGACCATCAGCAGCGGCAGCTCGAAGCTCACGCCGAAGATGACGAGCAGGGTGATGAGCAGGCTGAAGTAGTCCTCGCCGCGCAGCGCGGTGATCTGAATGCCGCCGCCGACGGTCACCAGGAAGTACAGGGCCTGGGTGAGCACCAGGTAGGCCAGGACCGCGCCCGCGACGAAGAGCACCGTGCCGGTGGCGATGAACACGCGGGCGAACTTCCGCTCGTGCGCGTGCAGGCCCGGGGTGATGAAGCCCCACAGCTGCGAGAGCCACACCGGGCTCGAGAGCACGACGCCCGCCGCGACGCCCACCTTGATCAGGAGGGCGAGCTGCTCGAACGGCGCGAACGCCACCAGCTGGCACTGGTTCGGGTTTCCGAGGGTCAGACGCGCGCTCGGGGGCAGCCGGCAGTACGGCTCGGTGAGCAGCTGTCCCAGCGAGGGCAGGCCGAAGATCTGGTTCTGGTACCAGACGACGCCGATGATCGTCCCGACGACGATCGCGATGACCCCGATCATGAGGCGCCGGCGCAGCTCGTGGATGTGCTCGAGCAGCGTCATCGTCCCGTCGGGGTTGCCCTGACGCGGGCGCAGCCAGCGGGGGACCCGCATCCACGACGGTCGTGCCAC
>NZ_JBVPVA010001088.1:0-18040 GCF_055612215.1 Actinomycetospora sp.
CGCGAGGTCGCGCAGCGACTCCCGGGTGGTGGCGGCGTTCGCGCGCTGGGCGGCCTGGCCGACGAAGCGCATCTTGTTGTCGAGCACCGACCACACCTCGCCGCCGACGGCGCGGGGCCAGAAGTACCGGAGCTGGCGCAGGGCGGCGGCGTGGAAGGTCCGGGCCTGCACGCCCCCGACGCCGAGGTCACGCAGCCGGGTGCGCATCTCGCCCGCGGCCCGGGCGGTGAAGGTCACGGCGAGGACCTGGCCCGGACGGACCTGGTCGGAGCGCACCAGGTGGGCGATGCGGCGGGTGATCGTGCGGGTCTTGCCCGTGCCCGCGCCGGCGAGCACACAGACCGGGCCGCGCGGCGCGAGGACCGCGGCCCGCTGCTCGGGGTCCAGCCCCTGCTCGGGGCTCTGGGTGCGCGCCTCGGTCACCGTCACCGCCCCATCGTCTCAACCCGGTCCGACGTCGTGGGGCGGGA
Organism: Actinomycetospora sp.; assembly: GCF_055612215.1. NCBI lineage: Bacteria > Bacillati > Actinomycetota > Actinomycetes > Pseudonocardiales > Pseudonocardiaceae > Actinomycetospora > Actinomycetospora sp. The sequence goes on from NZ_JBVPVA010001088.1 coordinate 471, forward strand.
CGGGCCGCGCGCGTCGGCGGAACTGGCCGGGGGTCTCCCCGGCGAGGCGGGTGAACTGGCGGGTGAAGGCCGGCTGGTCGTAGAACCCGCAGGCCAGCGCCACGTCGGCGAGCGGCCGGTCGGTGTCGGTCAGCAGGGCGCGGGCCCGGTCGATGCGGGCGCGCAGCACGAACTGGGTGGGGGCGAGCCCGAACACCGCCCGCATCCGCCGCTCCAGCACCGTCGTCGAGAGCCCGGCGGCCGTCGCCATCTCCTCCACCCGCGGCGGGTCGTCGATCCGCGACTCCACGAGCTCGACCACCCGCGACAGCGCCGGCATCGCCGGGTCGGCCGGGTCCGCCGAGCGCAGGTCCTCCGAGACGCTCACGACGCCGGCCGTGGTCCCGTCGGGCCCGGTCACCGCGATCTTCGTCGTGAGGTACCAGCCGGGCGTGCCGCCCTCGCGGCGGATGAGCTCGAGCTCGTGGCGCAGCGGGCGGCCGTCGGCCAGCACGCGGGCGTCCTGCTCCTCGTAGCGCTCGGCCAGCGCGGGGACGAACAGCTCGCCGGCGCGGCGCCCGAGCACCGCCGAGCGGGTCCGTTGGGTGGTGCGCCGCACGAAGGCGTCGTTGACCTCGACGTAGCGTCCGTCGGCGTCCTTGGCGCAGAACATGACCCCGGTCAGCTCGGCGAAGAGCGCCAGCAGGGCCGGGGCGGGCACCTCCATGCGCACGCCTCCCAGCCGATCCCGCGAGGGGAGGATCCGGTCGCTCCGTCCGCACGAGGGCTCCCCCGGGGCGGAGGGGTTGGCGTCGGTCGGCACGCGGGGAGCGGAAATCGTACAAGAACGCTGTCGGTGGTCGGGTCCACCATGAGCACATGAGCGAGCAGGTGCTGACGGGTCTCGACGAGGCGTTGGTCGAGCGGGCCGTCGCCCGCGCCGCGCGGTGGAGCGCGGCCAGCGCCGGCGGCTCGGACGCCGCCACCCGCCGCCTCGCCTCCCTGGTGCACGACCCCGAGGGCGTCGAGTTCGCCCTGCGCTTCGTCGACCGCGTCGCGCGCCCCGACGACGACCACGTCGCCGCGCGTGAGCTCGCCCGCCTCGCCGGCCGCGGGGCGACGCTGCCCGGCTTCGCGAACGTCGTGGACCGCACCATGCTGCGGGCCGGCGCGCTGCTCGCCCCGCGGGTCCCGCGCGTCGTCGTGCCGCTCGCGCGGCGCCGTCTCAAGCAGCTCGTCGGGCACCTCGTCGTCGACGCGTCGGACCGCTCGCTCTCCCGCCACCTCGCGGCCGCCCGGGCGCAGGGCCGGCGGTTGAACCTCAACCTGCTCGGCGAGGCGGTGCTCGGCGAGGACGAGGCCGACCGCCGCCTGGCGCGCACCCTCGAGCTGATCCGCCGCCCGGACGTCGACTACGTGTCGGTGAAGGCGTCGTCGGTCGCGAGCCAGCTCGTGCCATGGGACCTCGAGGGCAGCCGCGACCGCCTCGTCGAGCGCCTCGCCCCGCTGTTCGGGACCGCCCGCGACGAGGGCGTCTTCGTCAACCTCGACATGGAGGAGTACAAGGATCTCGACCTCACCCTGGCGTTGTTCACGACGCTGCTCGACCGCCCCGAGCTCCGCGACGTGAGCGCCGGCATCGTCCTGCAGGCCTACCTGCCGGACTCGGTCGCGGCGCTCGAGCACGTCGCGGAGTTCGCCCGGCGGCGGGTCGACGCCGGCGGCGCGCCGCTGAAGGTCCGGCTGGTCAAGGGCGCGAACCTCGCCATGGAACGCGTCGACGCCGCCCTGCACGACTGGCCGCAGGCGCCGTACGCGACGAAGGCCGAGGTCGACGCGAACTACGTCCGGCTGCTCGAGCACGCGCTGCGCCCCGAGCTCGCCGATGCCCTGCGGGTGGGGGTCGCGAGCCACCACCTGCACCACGTGGCGCTCGCGGTCGAGCTGGCCGCCGCGCGCGGGGTGGAGCACCAGATGGACGTGGAGATGCTGCAGGGGATGGCCCCGGCGCAGGCGGACGCGGTCGCCGCGGACCTCCGGGGCAGGGAGAACCTCGTGCTCTACACGCCGGTCGTGCACGCCGAGGACTTCGACGCCGCCGTGAGCTACCTCGTCCGTCGGCTCGAGGAGAACGCCGGGCACGAGAACTACCTCTACGCGATGTTCTCGGCCGACGGCCCGGCCAGCTACCTCGACCGGTTCCGCGCCTCGGTCCGTGACCGCGACACCGTCGCCGACACTCCGCGCCGCACCCAGGACCGCACCGCGGAACCGCCAGCCCTCCCCGTCCCGGCAGCAACGGCACCTTCCTCGCACCCGACGTCAGGACGGCGCCGTTCACTCCCGGACGACGAGCCCGAGTTCCGCAACGAGCCCGACACCGACCCGTCGCTGCCCGCCAACCGCGACTGGGCCCGGCGTGCGGTGGCCGCCGCACCGGCGGTGGTCGAGAACCCGGAGCTGACCGACCCGGCGGCGGTCGACGCGGTGATCGCCACCGCGGAGGGCTCGCGCTGGCGCGACACCCCGCCCGCCGAGCGCGCCCGCCTGCTCCGCGAGGCCGCCCGATCCCTGGCCGCGGCGCGCACCGAACTGCTGACGACGATGGTCGGTGAGGCGGGCAAGACCGTCGCCGAGGCCGACCCGGAGATCTCCGAGGCCGTCGACTTCGCCGCCTACTACGCCGACCGCGCCGCCGACCTGGACCCGGCGCGGTTCACCCCCGCCCGCGTCGTCGTCGTGACCCCGCCCTGGAACTTCCCCGTCGCGATCCCGCTCGGTGGCTGCCTCGCGGCACTCGCCGCGGGAGCGCCCGTCGTCATCAAGCCGGCGCCGCAGGTGCGGGCGTGCGCGGAGGTCGGCGTCGCGGCGCTGCACCGCGGCGGCATCCCGGCCGACGCGCTGCAGCTCGTGCACACCGACGAGGGCGCGGCCGGTCAGCGGCTGATCACGCACCCGGCCGTCGAGCGGGTCGTGCTCACCGGGGCGAGCGAGACGGCAGCACTGTTCCGCTCGTGGCGCCCGGACCTGCCGCTGATCGCCGAGACGTCCGGCAAGAACGCGCTGGTGATCACTCCCGCCGCCGACCCCGACCTCGCCGTGGCCGACCTGCTCCGCTCCGCCTTCGGGCACGCCGGGCAGAAGTGCTCCGCGGCCTCGCTGGCGATCCTCGTGGGGTCGATGGGCGACCCGCGCTCGCGGATCGGGCGGCGCTTCCGGCGCCAGCTCGTCGACGCAGTGCGCACGCTGCGGGTGGGCCACGGGAGCGACCTGGCGACGACCATGGGCCCGCTGGTCGGGGAGCTCTCTCCGAAGCTGGAGCGGGCGCTGACGACGCTCGAGGACGGCGAGTCGTGGCTGGTGACGCCCCGCCGCGTGGCCGACGGCGTGTGGACCCCCGGCGTGCGCGCGGGCGTCGCGCCCGGGTCGTGGTTCCACCTCACCGAGTGCTTCGGCCCCGTCCTCGGGCTGATGACGGCGGGGTCGCTGGACGAGGCGATCGAGCTCCAGAACGCGACCGGCTACGGCCTCACCGGCGGGCTGCACTCGCTCGACCCGGAGGAGATCGACCACTGGAGCGAGCGGGTCGAGGTCGGCAACGCCTACGTCAACCGGCACATCACCGGGGCGATCGTGCAGCGCCAGTCCTTCGGCGGGTGGAAGGGCTCGGTGGTGGGACCGGGCGCGAAGCCGGGCGGACCGAACTACGTGGCGCAGTTCGGGACGTGGCGCGACCCCGCCGACCCGGGCGAGCTGCCCTCGGCCCCGCTGGGCCGGGCGGCCGCGGACCTGCTCGCCTCGGTCGCCTCCTCGGTGCCGACGGCGGACCTGACGTGGCTGCGCGCCGCGGCCGGCTCGGACGCGGCGGCGTGGCGCGACGAGTTCTCGGTCGAGCACGACCCGACCGGCCTCGCCGCGGAGGCCAACGTCTTCCGCTACCGGCCGCTGCCGTCGCTGCGGTTGGTGGTCGGTGCGGACGCGGCCCCGCGCGACGTGCTGCGGGTGCGGCTGGCGGGCGCGTGTGCGGGCGTCCCGGTCACCGAGGTGGACCCCGAGGTGACGCCGGAGGCCGGTGAGCGGCTGCGGCTGGTCGGGACGGTGCCGGAGGCGCTGCGGCGGGCGGCCGCCGAGGTCGGGGCGTCCCTGGTGGACGCCCCGGTGCTCGCCGACGGGCGCCGGGAGCTGCTCCCGGTGCTGCGGGAGCAGGCGATCAGTGTGACCCGTCACCGGTTCGGCCACGTGGAAGGCTGACGCGGGTCGCCGCGTTGCACCTCGCATGTCGCAGATGACGATGTACACGACCAGCTGGTGCGGGTTCTGCCGACGGCTCAAGAGCCAGCTGGACCGCGAGGGCATCGGCTACGACGAGGTCGACATCGAGCGCACGCCGGACGCCGCCGAGATCGTCATGCGCGTCAACGGCGGGAACCGCACGGTGCCGACCGTCGTCTACCCCGACGGGTCGGCCGCGACCAACCCGAGCTTCGCCGACGTGAAGTCCGCCCTGGCGAAGGCAGACGCCGCGTCCGGAGCGTGATCCCCCGTTCCGACCGAAGGGCCCCGTCGGTCGGATAGAGCGGTGAGGGGCGCCCCTCGCCGGAACGGCTCCTCGAAGACCGAAGGGCCCCCTCGCTCGATCTACTCAAGCGAGGGGGCCCTTCGGTCGGTTCAGGCGGGGGCGCCCTCGCTCACCGGCTCCGGCTCGCGAGTCGCCGCCGGCCGCACCCACACCGCCACGAGCGCCGCGGCGACGAGCGCGCCCACCCCGGCGACCGTGAACACCCGGTCCAGCCCGGCCGCGAACGCCTGGTGCACCAGCGCCGTCGTCGCCTCCCCGTCCCCGACGACCGCCGCGGCGCGCCCGCCCGCGAGCGCGTTCGCGGTCGTCGTCGGGTCGGGCGTGCCGGCCCCGGACAGCACCGTCGCCACCCGGCCCGCGAACACCGTCCCCAGCACCGCGAGCCCGACGGCGAGGCCGAGCTGGCGGAAGGTGTTCACCGCGGCGCTGCCCACCCCGGCGCGGTGCGGCGGCAGCACGGCGAGGGTCGCCGAGACGAGGACCGGGGTCGCGAGGCCGACGCCGAGGCCGGCCACGACGAGCCCGGCGAGCAGCGCCCACGGTCCCGACGCCGGGCCGACGAGCGTCATCAGCAGCACCCCGACGCCGATCAGCGCGAGTCCTCCCGCGATCGGCCGGGCCGGCGACCCGCCGTGCAGGAACCGGCCGGCCGCCACCGAGACGACGAACGACGCCACCGACAGCGGGATCACGACGAGGCCGGCGCGGATCGGGGAGAGCCCCAGCACCGACTGCAGCCAGAGCGAGACCAGCGAAAGGTGCGCGAAGGCCCCGGCCTGCAGGATCGCCGCGGCCGCCATGAGCGCGGCGAACGACGGATCGGCGAAGAGCGCCAGATCGAGCATCGGGGCGGCGCTGCGGTGCTCGACGACGAGGAACGCCAGGAGCGCGACGGCGGCCAGCACCAGGGCGACGACGGTGTCCGTCGCGCCCCAGCCCTGCTCGCCCGCCGCCACCAGGCCGTAGACCAGGGCCGCCGAGGTGAGGGTGAACGTGGCCGCGCCGAGGACGTCGACGCGGCCGCCGCCGGTCGGCGCCGACTCGGACACCACGGCCAGGGTCAGCACCACCGCGAGCACCGCGACCGGCAGGTTGACCAGGAAGATCGCGCGCCAGCCCCAGATCTGCGTCAGCAGCCCGCCGAGCAGCGGGCCGGCCGCGGCGGCGAGGCCGTTGACGGCGCCCCAGACACCGAAGGCCGTGCCCCGGCGCCGGCCGTGGTAGGTCGTCGCGATCAGCGCCGCCGTCGTCGCGAACATCGCGGCCCCGCCGACGCCCTGCACGACGCGCGCCGCGACGAGCGTGCCCGGGTCCGGGGCCAGGCCGCAGGCCAGCGACGCCGCCGCGAACACCCCCAGCCCGACGAGGTAGAGGCGGCGCCGGCCGAACCGGTCGGCGAGCGTGCCCGTGACCATGAGCAGCGCGGCCAGGGCCAGGGCATAGCCGTCGATCACCCACTGCAGGCCGCCGAAGGACGTGCCGAGCGAGGCGGCGATCGGCGGCAGGGCGACGTTCACGATCGTGACGTCGACGAGCAGCATGAAGGTGCCCAGGCAGACGGCCACCAGGGGCCACCACGGACGCATCGGTTTCTCCTCGGGAGTTCGGTGTGCTCGACGACGGGGGCCGCCGGCTGCCACCATCGTCGACATCGCGTGCGCCGAAGGCCGCGTCACCGCCGAGGGCTCGGCGGATATCGACATCTCGAGGGGTATCCGTGGTGGAGTTCGACGACCTCGACCGGGGACTGCTGCACGCGCTGCAGGTCGACGGGCGGGCCCCGTTCCGGCGGATCGCCGACGTCCTCGGGGTCTCCGACCAGACGGTGGCGCGCCGCTACGCCCGGCTGCGCTCGGTGCAGGCACTGCGGGTGATCGGGTTCAGCGACCCGGTGCTCGTCGGGGACGACCAGTGGATGGTCCGGGCCCGGTGTGCGCCCGACGCGGCGCCGGAGATCGCCGACGCGCTGGCCCGGCGCCCGGACACGTCGTGGATCAGCCTGAACTCCGGCGGCACCGAGATCGCGTGCTCGCTGCGCGCGAGCGACTCGGTGGCCGCCGGCGAGATGCTGCTCTCCCGGCTCCCCCGCACGCCGCGGGTGCTCGACGTCAGCGCCCACCAGGTGCTGCACGTGTTCTACGGCGGCGCGCACGAGCCGTTCACGAAGCTCGGGCCGCTGGACGAGGGTCAGGTGGCCCGGCTCGCCGAGCACCTCCCGGAGGCGGCACCGGCGCCGCGGCTCGACGACGTCGACCGGCGGCTGCTGCGCCAGTTGCGCGCCGACGGGCGGGCCCCCGTCGAGGACCTGGCGCGGGAGTGCGGCCTCTCCGCGTCGACGGTGCGACGGCGGCTGCACGACCTGCGCGCGGGCGGGCTGCTCTACCTCGACGTCGACGTGTCGCCCGACGCCCACGACCTCCCGCTGCGCACGATGCTCTACCTCACCGTGCTCCCGGCCGACCTCGAGGCGGCCGGGCAGGCGCTCGCGGGCCACCCGGAGGTGCCGTTCGCGGCGGCGACGACGGGGCGCACCAACGTCTACGCGACCGTCGCGAGCCCGGACGCGGCCGCGTTCTACCGGTACCTGACGACGCGGGTGGCGGCCCTGCCGGGCGTGCAGGGCGTGGAGACGGCGCCGGTCATCCGGACGGTGAAGGCGGCGGGGACGCACTACCCGGCCCGATGAGTGAGTGGCGCCGTCCTGACGTCAGATGCCAGGAACGTGCCGTTGCTGGCATCGGGGGTCGGCCCCGTCAGCTCAGCCGGCCGCGGCCCACGCCTCCAGCATCGCCCGCGCGATCGACACCCCACCCGGCAGGATCAGCTCCCGGTCCTCCCCCGCCTCGAACGCGGTGCCGCCGACCCCGTGAGCGCCGCGCGCGCCCTCGCCCTCGCGGGTCATCCAGTCGCCGGCGGCCAGGGCCTCGCGCAGCTCGTCGCGGGTCACCCAGCGGGCGTTCTCGATCTCGCCCTCCTGCAGCTCCATGGTCTGCTCCGGGTCGGCGACGGCGGAGAACCCGATCATGAGCGAGCGCGGGAACGGCCAGGGCTGCGACCCGAGGTAGGTGATCGTCGAGACCGACACCCCGACCTCCTCGGCGCACTCCCGCGCGACGCACGCCTCGAGCGACTCCCCGGCCTCCACGAACCCCGCCAGCACGCTGTACCGGCCCTCGGGCCAGATCGGCTGGCGGGCCAGCAGGACGCGGTCGGCGCCGTCGTGGACCAGGCAGATCATCGAGGGGTCGGTGCGGGGGTACTCCTCGTGGTCGTGGGCCTCGCACAGCTGCGCCCACCCCGCCTTGATCGAGCGCATCGGGGAGCCGTCGCGGCCGCAGAACCGCGACCGGTCGTGCCACGACAGCAGCGCGACCGCCGTCGTCAGCAGACCCGCCGAGCGCGCGTCCAGGTCACCCCCGGACACCCGCAGGTCCCGCCAGAGCTCCACGGCGGAGAACCCGGAGCCGGCGTCAGCCTGGAAGTGTTCGGGCAGCTCGTCGGGGTCGGGCACCCGCACGCCCCAGTACGACGTGCCGTCCTCGTCGCCGAGCAGCACCGCCCCTTCGGGGACGGTGTCCCCGAAGTCCGCGGCCGGGGCCTCGACCAGCGACAGCGAACCGTCGGCGGCCTCCCTGACCGGCGTCCGGCCGCGGGGATCGACGCGCACGACCCGCGCCCGCGGCCACATCGCCGCCACGTGCCCGGGGTCCCCGCGCACCTGCTCGCGCCGGTCCACCGTCGAGCGCGACAGCCGGGGCAGGGTGTCCAGGTGGAACGCGGCCCGCAGGTCAGGACCGGAGGTCGCCGAAGTGGTGGTCACGAACTCGATGATCCCCCGGGAACCCGGATCCCACCCAACGCGGTGAGCGAGGCCGCCGTCGTCGCGGCGTCGGTCACGACCACGCCGGTGAAGCGGGCGGGCGCGAGGAACTCGGCGGCCGCGGTGGCGGCCTCCTCGACGGTGACCTCCTCGAGGCGCTGCGGGTGCTCGCGCACCCATCCCGACGACAGGCCCACCCCGGCGAGCCCGGCGAGGGTCGAGGCGAGCCCGGCCTGGGTGGTCATCGAGATCAGCAGCGAGCCGATGGCGTACCGGCGGGCGGACTCCAGCTCGGCCGCCGTCGGGGGCACGACGGCGACCCGGCCCAGCTCGTAGCGCATCTCGAGCAGCGCGGCCGCGGTGACCTCGGAGGCGCAGTCGGTCTCCACGAGCAGCGCCGCACCGTACGGGTCGAACTCCAGCGACGAGGACGCGTGGTAGGTGTAGCCCTTGTCCTCGCGCAGGTTCTCGACCAGCCGCGAGGAGAAGTAGCCCCCGAACGCGAGATTGGCCAGCTGCAGCGCCGGATAGCGCCGGTCGGTGCGCGGCACGGCGGCCGCGGAGAGCCGCAGCTGCGACTGCACCGCGCCCGGGCGGTCGACCAGCAGCAGGTCGGAGCCGTGCAGCTCGGGCAGCGGCGGCAGCAGGGACGCGTCCCCGGGGGTGTCCCAGGCGGCCAGCGAGGCCGCCACCGCGGCGATCGCGTCGTCGGGGTCGAGGTCCCCGACGAGCACGAGCACCGACCCGGCGGGCACCACCATCCGCCGGTGCGTGGCCAGCAGGTCGTCGGTGGTGACCCGGACGACGTCCTCGACGTCGGGCATCTCGCGCGTGACCGGGTGGTCGCCGTAGCGGTGGCGCTGCAGGGCCCGGCGGGCGATCACCGACGGCTGCGCGGAGGCGACCTGGATGCGCTCGGCGAGCCGCTCCCGCTCGCGCTCGACCTCCGTCGCCGGGTAGGTGGCGGAGGTGAGGACGTCGGCGATCACGTCGAGCAGGGTCGGCAGTCCCTCGGCCAGGGCGTGGCCGGCCGCGGCCAGCCGCTCGGGGTCCAGGGAGAAGCCGAGTTCGCCGCCGACGCCCGCGAGGTCGTCGTCGAGGGAGACGCGGCTGCGCCGGGAGGTGCCGGACAACGCGGTCGAGGCCAGGACCTCGGCGACGGCCGGGTGGTGCGGGTCGGGATCCGAGAAGGGGATCCGCAGCCGCACCTCGACCATCGGCACCGCGGGGCGGCGCACCGCGATCACGCGCAGTCCGGTGGGCAGGACGGTGTCGATCTCGTCCGGCGCCGGGACCTCCGGCTGCGGGCGCAGCGGCGGCAGCGGTCGCGGACCGGTCGGGGTGTGCCCGATCTCCTCGGCGGAGCGGCGGGTGGCGGCCGTGGGGGCGCTCATGCGTCGGCTCCCGGGGTGAGGACGAGCAGGGCCCGGGCGTCGGGACGCAGGCCGGCGGCCGCCGTCGCGACGGCCTCGGGGGTGACGGCGGCGATCGCGCCCGGCAGCTCGTCGGAGAGCTCGGCGCGCCCGTGCACGAGCTCGGCCGAGCCGAGGGCGAGCATGCGGTTCATCAGCCGGTCGTGCTCGCGGTGCAGCGCGGCCGACCACCGCGCGGTGACCCGCGACAGCTCCTCGGCGCCCGGTCCCTCGACGGCCAGCAGGCCCAGCTCGTGGTCGACGGCGTCGACGACCCGGCGCGGCTCGACGCTGTCGGGGTGGACCGCGGTGATGGTGAAGGTGTCGGGGTCGCGGGCGTCGAGCGGCGCGCCCATCAGCCCGGCCGTGGCGGAGAGGTCGGTGACGAGTCCCTCGCCGTAGACCAGCCGCTGGGTCAGGCGTGCGGCCTCGCCATCGGTGAGCAGGCTCGCGAGGACGGCATGGGCGAGGTAGCCGGACAGGTCGGTGCCCGGGTCGGGCATGCGGTAGCCCAGCGCGAGCGCGGGCAGCGGGGCGTGCGCGTCGACGACGGACTCGAGGCGCTCGCCGTCGGGACCCGGCTCGCCGAACGACGGGCGGTCGGGCACCGCCCGGGCCGGGATGTCGCCGAAGTGGCGCTCGACGAGCTCGGCGGCGTCGCCGACCTCGAAGTCCCCGACGACGGTGAGCACCGCGTTGCCCGGGGCGTAGTAGGCGTCGAAGAACGCCGCGGCGTCGTCGAGCGAGGAGCGCTCGAGGTCGGTGAAGTCGCCGTAGCCGTTGTGGGCGTTCGCGAACGTCGAGTAGAGCACCGGCGGCAGGAGGATCCAGGGAAAGCCGCCGTAGGGCCGGTTGAGGACGTTGAGGCGGATCTCCTCCTTCACGACGTCGATCTGGTTGGCCAGGTTCTCCGGCGTCAGCTTGGGGGCGCGGAGCCGGTCGGCCTCGAGGAAGAGCCCGCGCTCGAGCGCCGCGGCGGGGAGGATCTCGAAGTAGTCGGTGTAGTCCTGGTGGGTCGACCCGTTGAAGACCCCGCCCGAGCCCTGCACGTGGCGGAAGTGGGCGAGCTTCTCCAGGCTCTCCGAGCCCTGGAACATCAGGTGCTCGAAGAGGTGCGCGAACCCGGTGCGGCCCTCGGGCTCGCTGCGGAAGCCGACGTCGACGTGGACCGCGACCCCGACGACGGGGTTCGAGCGGTCGGGCGCGAGCAGGACGCGCAATCCGTTGTCGAGGGTGAGGCGGTGCCGCGCCGCTCCGCTCGTGCTCCCGGGGGAGCTGGGTGGTGCCGGGGCGGCACCGGGGATCGGGGGGAGGGGGACCGGACTCACCCCTCGACCCTAACGGCGACGACGATCGGCGTCCGTGCGCCGGGCGCGGCCGGACCCGGTGGACCGCACCCGGGTCGGCCGGACGGCGTGCGGGCCGGTGGTGTGGCGGGCCGGACCGACGAGGGCGCGGCTGCGCTGCGGCGGGACCCGGCCGGCGCGGGTCCGCGACGTCGGGCGACGGCGGGCGCCCGTCGTGGCCCCGCCGGTGGAGCCCCGGGCGACGACGACGAGCAGCGACCCGGCACCGAGCGCGGCGGCCACGGCGAGGGCGAGCTCCAGGCGGGCGACCAGCGGCGACACCCCGTCGCCGGCGATGTCGGTCGTCGCGCTCGGGGTCTGCGCCCCGCTGCCCGCGACCGCGACGGGTCCGGCGAACTGCCCGTCGGCGGGCACCACGACCGGCACCGGGGTGCCCGGCGTGCGCCCGCACCCGTCGAGGGCGGCCCGGCGCGCGGTGCCGCCCAGGTTCATCACGACCTGGTCGTGCGGGTCGGCGGACACGCACGACGCGGTGGCGGTGACGACGGCGGTGACGGTCACCGGCGGGGCCGCGACGTGCGCGGGCGCGGCGGGCGCGAGGCCGACCGCCTCGGCCAGCACCGGGACCCGCGGCACCACGAGCGCGACGACGGCCATGGCGCCGAGCGCGACCGCGACGAGCATGCCGAGCGTGCGGCCCGGGCGGACGCGGGACCGCGTCGCGCGCGGCACGTACACGGGGACGGGGCCGCCGGAGGCGAGGACGCCGGGGAGTGACACGGACGTGATTCTGCCGACACCACGCCGGACCCGATGGAGGGATCCCCCGCTCCTACCCGCGATGACGGACTGCTACACCTACGCGTTGCGATCCGGGTGCCCGGTGTCCTCCCGGCCCTGCTGCGGCCGAACGGGACGACGGGCCGACGACGCCGCGTGCGTGTCGGAGACGTCCCGTGGCGGACACCGGACGTCAGGAACGGGCCTTCTCCGACGTCGCCCGCTCCCCCAGCAGCCGCCACAGGTGCGCGACGGCCTCGGCGCCGCGCAGCAGCAGGGGCAGCACCGCGCGCTCGTCCGGGGCGTGGATGCGGTCGTCCGGCAGCATCACGCCGAGGAAGGCCAGCGGTGCACCGAGCGCGGTGGACAGCAGGGCCTCGGGGCCGCTGCCGCCCTCACGCGCGGGCAGGACCTCGGCGCCGAGCGCGATCCCCATGGCCTCGCGGATGGAGGCGACGAGGGCGGAGTCCAGGTCGCAGATTAGCGGCGGGACCCCGGGGCCGCCCGTCGAGATCTCGGCGTCGATCCCGGCCGGCACCCGGTCGGCCACGAACCGCTCCACCAGGGCCTTGATGCGGGCCGGGTCCTGGTCGGCGACCAGCCGGAACGTCATCTTCAGCGTCGCGACGTGCGGGACGATCGTCTTGTGCCCCGGCCCGGCGTAGCCGCCGTGCAGGCCGTTGACCTCGGCGGTCGGGCGTGCCCAGAGCCGCTCGTAGGTGCTCCAGCCGTCCTCACCGGCCGTCGCCGTGGCCCCGGCGGCGGAGCCCGCGAGCCAGGCGGGCTCGTCGAAGGGCAGCGCCGCCCACGCCTCGCGCTCGCGGGCCGTGGGCTCGCGGACGTCGTCGTAGAAGCCCGGGACGGCGACCCGCCCGGCGTCGTCGTGGAAGGCCGCGACGAGCGTCGCGAGCTCCGTGACCGGGTTGGGCACCGCGCCGCCGAACTGGCCCGAGTGCAGGTCGACCGAGGCCCCGCGGAAGACGACCTCGGCCTCGACCATCCCGCGCATGCCCGTGCAGACCGTCGGGGTGTCGCGGTCGACCATGCCGGTGTCGGTCACGACGATCTCGTCGCAGGCCAGCGCGTCGCCGTGCGCGGCGAGCAGGTCGGCCAGGTGCGCGGACCCGGACTCCTCCTCGCCCTCCACCAGCAGCTTCAGCGACACCGCGGGGGCGCCGGCGCCGGTCGCCGCGAGGTGCGCGCGGACCCCGAGCAGCACCATCGCGATGTGCCCCTTGTCGTCGGAGGCGCCGCGGCCGCGCAGCTCCTCCCCCACGACCTGCGGCTCGAACGGGGCGAAGGACCAGCCGTCCTCCAGGTCGGCGGGCTGGACGTCGTGGTGGCCGTAGACCAGCACCGTCGGCGCGGCCGGGTCGGCCGCCGGCCAGTGCGCGAACACCGCCGGCAGGGCCGGGGTGTCGTCTCCCTCCCCCGTCGCTCCGCTCGCCCGGCCCCAGACCTCGACCGTGGGCCAGCCGTCGCGACGCAGCGTCTCCTCGAGCCAGGCGGCGGAGCGGCCGACGTCGCCGTGGTGGCCCGGGTCGGCGCTGATCGAGGGGATCCGCAGCCACTCCGAGAGCTCGGCGACGAAGGCGTCGGCCCGCCGGCCGACCTCCGCCTGCTCGACGGTCCCGGACTGCGGCACGGTGCTCGTCACGCCCGCCACGGTAGTCGGGCTCAGCGACCCGCCACGAGCGCGACGACCTCCGCGCGACGCACCCACGCCACGACGGCCAGCAGCGCGCCGATGATCACCGGGGTGTACCAGAAGCCCTCGTGCAGGAAGAACAGCTGCGCGCCGGTGGCCCCGACCATGAGGGCGACGAGGCAGGTGGCGGCGAGCCCCGCGAGGCGCGGGACGAGCAGCCCGATCCCGCCCGCGATCTCGAGCAGCCCGATGACCACGCGCAGCCACTGCCCGGCCCCGAGGTCCTCGAAGACCTGGACCGCGTACGACTCCCCGACCAGCTTCGGGAGCCCCGAGCCGCCGACGAACGCCAGCGCGAGCACGACCTGGAGGGTCCAGAGGCCCGCGGTGGCGCCGCGGCTCCGGGCCGGGGCGGCGGTGACGGTCTCCGAGCGGGTGGTGGCGGTGGTCATCGCGGTCTCCTCCGGGTGGTCCCCCGCGAACTGCGGGAGCAGTACCACGATCCTGCTCAATCGAACCGTTGAGTGTCAATAGCGTACTGGTCGATATTGTTTTCGTACTCAGCCTGCGGCGTCCTCCTGCGCGACCATGCGGTGATGAGCTTCAGCCGGCCGCCCGCCTTCACCACCCGGCCCACCCTGGAGGGCACGGTCGGGATGGCCGCCTCGACGCACTGGGCGGCGTCGGCGACCGCGATGGGCGTGCTCGAGCGCGGCGGCACCGCCGTGGACGCGGCGGTCGCGGCGGGGTTCGTGCTCCAGGTCGTCGAACCCCACCTCAACGGGCCGGGCGGCGACATGACCGCGGTGTTCGTCACCGCCGACGACCCCACCCCCCGCGTCCTCGACGGCCAGGGACCGGCGCCGGCGGCGGCCTCGGCGGCGCGCTACCGCGACGAGGGTCTCGACCGCGTCCCCGGCGCCGGCGCCCTCGCCTCGGCGGTCCCGGGGGCCTTCGACGCCTGGCTGCTCCTGCTGCGCGACCACGGCACGTGGGAGGTCGCCGACGTCGTCGCCCCGGCGATCGGCTACGCCCGTGACGGCTTCCCGGCCGTGGCGCGCGTCGGGTCGACGATCCGCGCGGTCGCCGACCTCTTCCGTGAGCACTGGCCCTCCTCGGCGGCGCTGTGGCTCTCCGACGGGCAGGCCCCGGGGCCGGGCGCGGTGCTGCGCAACCCGGCCTGGGCCGCGACGCTGGGCCGGCTCGCCGAGGCCGCGCAGGGCGCGACGCGGGAGGCCCGCGTGGACGCGGTGCGCACCGTCTGGGCCGAGGGGTTCGTGGCGGAGGCCGTCGAGGCGTTCTGCCGCACCCCGCACCGGCACGCGTCGGGGACCGACCACGCCGGGGTGCTCACCGTCGCCGACTCGGCCGGGTGGCGGGCCTCGGTCGTCGACGCGTTCGTCGGCGACTTCCGCGGGCACCGCGTCGCGAAGACCCCTGCCTGGGGCCAGGGTCCGGCCCTGCTGCAGATGCTCGCGCTGCTCGAGCCCGCCGACGACGCCGACCTCGACCCCTCCACCGAGGCCGGCGCCCACCGCGTCCTCGAGACGATCAAGCTGGCCCAGGCCGACCGGGAGGCCTGGTTCGGCGACGTCGACGACCCGGTGACCCTCGCCGACCTGCTCGATCCCGCCTACCTCGACGCCCGCCGGGCACTGATCTCCGACGACGCCTCGCCCGACGTCCGGCCCGGCCGGCTCGGGGGCCGCGAGCCGCGCCTCGCGGAGCTCGCCCTGGCCGGGGTCGCGCCCGCCGTCTCGGAGGCCTCGGGGGTGGGCGAGCCGACGGTCACGCTCGAGGGCGAGCCCGGAGCCGTGGCCGAGCCGCGGACGTCGTCGCACGGCGAGATGCGGGGCGACACCTGCCACCTCGACGTCGTCGACCGGTGGGGCACGGTCGTCTCCGCGACCCCCTCCGGCGGGTGGCTGCAGTCCTCCCCGACGATCCCCGAGCTCGGCTTCGCGCTCGGCACGCGGCTGCAGATGACGTGGCTCGAGGAGGGGCTGCCCTCGACGCTGACGCCCGGCCGGCGGCCGCGCACGACACTGACCCCGACGCTCGTGCTCGACGACGCGGGCCGCCCGGTCACCGCGCTCGGCTCGCCCGGCGGGGACCAGCAGGACCAGTGGCAGCTGCTCTACCTGCTGCGCACCCTGGTCGGGGGCTGGTCACCGCAGGCCGCGATCGACGCGCCCGCACTGCACACGACGTCGACGCCGGGCTCCTTCTGGCCCCGCGACCGGGAACCGGCCGGGGCCACCGTCGAGGACCGCCTCGGCGACGAGGTCATCGCCGGGCTGGAGCGGCGCGGGCACCAGGTCACCCGCGCGGGCGATTGGTCGCTGGGACGGCTCTCGGCCGTCGGCATCGACCACGCGCGAGGGGTGATGTGGGGCGCGGCGAACCCGCGGGGGATGCAGGGGTACGCGGTCGGTCGGTGAGGCCAACACCCGGCGTCGTCTGGGACGCTCCGGATCATGCCGCTCCCCTCGCTGCGCCGTCGTCGCCCCCGGCCCGACCCGGCCGCCCGCCGTGCCGCCCTGCTCGCCGGCCCGCTGCTGGGCATGGGCGTGCTGCACTTCGTCGTGCCCGCCCCGTTCGACGGCCTCGTCCCGCCGTGGATCCCGGGGCCCGCACGGTTCTGGACGTACGCCAGCGGGGTGGCCGAGCTCGCCGTCGGCGCCGCGGTCGCCCGCCCGACGACGCGCCGGCTCGGCGCGACCGCCGCCGCCGGGCTCTTCCTCGCCGTCTACCCGGCCAACCTGCAGATGGCCTGGGACTGGCGACGCGAGCCGTGGCCCTACCGCGCCGCGGCGCTCGGCCGGCTGCCGCTGCAGTACCCCATGATCACGCACGCGCTGCGGGTGCGCGCCGAGGCCTGACCCGCCCGGTCAGCGGGGGACGCCGAGCAGGCCGGCCGGATCGTGCCGGCGGGCGAGGTTCACGAGGCGGAACCGTTGCTCGGACGTCATGCGGCTCCGGGGCAGGACCGTCGCGGTGTCGCCGACGTCCAGGACGACGGCCGTCACGACGCCGACCGCTCCCGGGCAGGTCCGCAGGGCCCACCACAGATCGGCGGCACAGCCCGGCCCGGGCACGGCGTGTACGACACCGTCCCCGGTGACGACGGTGGCCCCGCGCAGCGTGGTCTGCCCGACCGCGCCGCCGACGGTGCCGGCCCGCACCAGCGTGACGCTGGGCCGGGCGACCACCGTCGCGGCGGCGCGGTGCACGGCGAACCACGCCGCGCCCACCCCGGCCCGGACGGTGCCCGCGCCGGGGTCGGCGACGACCCGGTCCGCCCGCGAGAGCGAGACCGCGACGACCGGGCGGTCCCCGGGGCGGGCCTCCTGCCCCCCGCCCGCTCCGAGGACCACGACCTCGACGCCGTACTCGGCCGCCCACCGCACGACGCGCACCACGTCCGCGGTCCCGGTGGCCCCGACCACCGCGATCACCCGGCGCAGCGTGCGTGTCGGCAACGGCTCCCGGAGCAGGAGCTCCGCGGCGGCGTCGGTGCTGTAGGGCGGGTGCACGGGGCCGTCGACGATCCCGTCGAGCGTGAGGATCGCCTCGGTCGTCCACCCGGCGCCGCGCACGGCCATCACCTCCCCGCAGCCCGAGGCGGCGGCCGCCGAGGACGCCGTCGGGGTCGACCCGGCGGGAGACCTCGGCGAGGCGGGTCCGCTGCGCGTCGCTCCAGCACGCGCCGGGACGGGCGGCCATCGTCTGCGGCGCCGCGAAGTTGATCGGGACGGTGCCGGTCGACCACGGCGCCAGGGCGTCCACGACGCCGTGGGCGAGGGCCGGGACGACGTCGACCAGCGGCGGGACCATCGGGGCGACGACCCCGAGCAGGTACGGCGCCCGCGGCACGCAGCCCGCCGTGCCGCGCAGGCCGGCGCCGCCGATCGCCCGCAGCTCCACCATGATCAGCGGCAGCTCGTGCTGCGGGCCGGCGGCCGCGAGCAGGGCGTCGATCGCGTCGTCGTCGACCGAGCCCAGGAACCCGCCGGTGGCCCAGCAGGGCAGCGGGTCGGTCGGG
>NZ_JBVPVA010000501.1:0-1154 GCF_055612215.1 Actinomycetospora sp.
ACGAATCAACCCTGTTTCCATGTGTGGGATCCGTCTGGGACGTATTACGAATATGGTTGTACTACCGACTCCTTGCAGTATAGTACCGATACGAGCGGCACACGCACCAATTATCGCTGGGATCTCGACCTCGTGACGCCCGCCAATGAGGGACCGGGCACCTCGACGCGCTATACCGCCGTCTCCTACTTGCAAGATAAGAGTGGCACCACCATTCGCGATGCCGTGGTCAAACAGATTACCTACGGGACGGGCACCAGCGGCACCGCTCTCTCGGGCACCGTCGATTTTCTTTACAAGGGCGTGACCGCCTTCTCTCAAAATGGCATTGCCTTTGTGACCGCCTATGGAACGGTCACAGGGTGTCCTTCCAGTCCCTTGCGCTGTGATGATCCCGTCGATTACACCAATGGGGCCAACGCTCCGACCGTGATGAGTACGTACAGCTTGCAGACGATCAACACGTATGTCGGTGGTGATACCTACAATCCTCCTGAACCCGACTATAGCTACAGCCTTGCCAATAGTGAGGGAAGCTATCATCAGTGTGTTGATGCTCGTACGGGGGCCTCGGCGTGGTGTGCAGGAGAGCATGTGCTCAATAGCATCACCCCGACCGTCTATCAGAGTCGGGTGGGGCATCAACTTCCAGCCGTGACGTTTACCTATACAGGGAGAAGCAACACCTATATCGATACCACCCAGACGGTCTCGTATGGAAAATATGGCAATAATAATTACTGGGACTATCTAACGGCCTATCATGATCATAGCAGTGGGACTGGGGAGACGATCAGCTATCAAACGGGATATAACAACACGCATGGGACTCCCAATACAGGCAGTGACAACCGCTACGATCCGACCTATTGTGATACCTACAGTTGTACCGGCAACTTCGCCAACTATGGGGACAAATCCTGGACGGTGCAGATCGTGCATACGATCACCACGCTGGGTACCGATAGCAGTTCGAGCAGCCTCGCGCCAGCAACGACAACCTATGCCTACCAGATGTCGGACTGGGGGGGAACGTGTCCTGCTGATAGTACGGGCCTGACCAACTGTACGGGCTACACCTGGTATCCCCAAGGCGAAGGAGACTGGCAGGACTACTATCATGGGGAATTCCATGGCTTCTCCTGGGTCTATAT
>NZ_JBVPVA010000672.1:0-5511 GCF_055612215.1 Actinomycetospora sp.
CGGGTCGGGCCCGAGCTGGCCGCCGCCGTCGAACGGGCCTCGGTCGGCGCCGACGTCCCGGTGCCGTGATCGTCGGGGCCGGGCGGCGCGGTCACTTGGCACGAACCACTCGTTCGTGCCCGTAGCGGCCACGAACGGGTCGTTCGTCGCCGCCGGGACCGCCGGGTGAGCCGACGGACCCGGCGGCGTGGCGGTGCGCTCGCCGTCGTCGTGGCGGCCCTCCTCGCCGCCGGCGTGCTCGGCGGGCCCGACGCGCTCGCCGCCCCCGGTCCCGTGACGCGCTGCGCGCTGGAGGACCCGCGTCTCGACGAGGTCTCCGGGCTGGCCGTCGCCCCGGCGGGGCCCGTTGTCGTGGACGACAGTGGCAACGCGACGGTGGTGTACACCCTCGACGCGGACTGCGCGGTGGCCTCGGCCTGGCCGGTCGGGGTGTCGGGGCGCGACGTCGAGGACCTCGCCCGGACCGCCGACGGCACGCTCTGGCTCGCCGACATCGGGGACAACCGTGGTACGCGGGCCGGCATCGCCCTGATCCGGGTGCCCGGGCGGGGGGCGCCCGACGTGCGCCGCCTCGTCTACCCCGACCGGCCGCACGACGCCGAGACGCTGCTGATGCCCGCCGACGGGCGACCGGTGATCCTCACCAAGGACCTCGGCGGACGCAGCGGGGTCTACACCACTGACGTCCCGCCCACCTCGGGGTCACCGACCACGCTGCGACGGGTGGGCGAGCTCGTCGTCCCGCTCTCGGCCACCGAGGGTGGACCGCTCGGGCTGTTCGGCCGTGGCCTGGTCACCGGTGGGGCGCTCTCCGCGGACGGGCGCGTCGCGGCGGTGCGGACCTACACCGACGCCTGGCTCTTCCCGGTCACCGGCGGGACCGCGGAGGACGTCGTCGCCGGGCTGCGCCGCACCCCGGTCGGCGTGCCGCTGCCGGGCGAGCCGCAGGGCGAGGCGATCGCCTTCACCGCGGACGGGACGCTGCTCTCCGCCGGCGAGGCGGGGCCGTCGCGATCGGGCGGGACGGCGACGGCGTCGCTGCGGGCGGTCCCGGGCGCGGCCGCCCTCGTGCCCCCGCCGACGGGCACGCCGCCGCCGGCCGTCGTCGCGGCGGTTCCAGCGGCCCCGGCCCCGGTCGACACCCGGGGGCCCGGCCTGCTCGCGGTGTCGGCCGCGGGTGCCGCGGCGGTCGTCGTCGCCGCCCTGCCGGTCGTGGCCCTCCGCCGGCGGCGTCGCGGCCTCGCCGGGCGGTGAAGGACGGCTCGGTCCGGGCGCTGACGGGCGGGCCCGGTCAGAGCTTGCGCAGCACCGCCACGACCTTGCCGAGGACCGTCGCCTCGTCGCCCGGGATGGGCTCGTACGCGGCGTTCGCGGGGAGCAGCCAGACGTGGCCGTCCCTGCGCTTGTAGGTCTTGACCGTGGCCTCGTTGTCGAGCATCGCCGCCACGATCTCGCCGTTGTCGGCGACCGGCTGCTGCCGGACGACCACCCAGTCCCCGTCGGTGATCGCGGCCTCGACCATCGAGTCGCCGACCACCTTGAGCAGGAACAGCGACCCCTCGCCGACCAGCTCCTTCGGCAGCGGGAACACGTCCTCGACGGCCTGCTCGGCGAGGATCGGGCCGCCCGCGGCGATCCGGCCGACGACCGGGACGAACGACGGCGTGGGCCGGTCCGAGCGCAGCGCCTCGGTCTCGGCGGCGGTCCCGAGCTCGGGGTCGAGCTCCTCGGGGAGGCGGACGTCGAGGGCCCGGGGGCGGTTCGGGTTCCGCCGCAGGTAGCCCTTCTTCTCCAGCACCTTCATCTGGTGCGCGACCGACGAGGTGGAGGTGAGACCGGCCGCGTCGCCGATCTCACGGACGCTCGGCGGGTAGCCGACCCGCTCGACGTGGTCCCGGATCACCTCGAGCACCTTGCGCTGGCGCGGGGTGAGGCTCGGGGCGCCGGACGGGGACGGCTCGGGCTCGCGGTCGGGGAAGGTGTGGACCTGGGCGGTGACGACGGCGTCGACGTCCTCCACCCCGGCCACGTCCTCGGCCCCGGGCGGGTCCGCCCCGTCGTCGCGCCTGCGTCCAGCCATGGTTCCTCCTCCGTCCGGCCCGGCAGCGCGTGCCCGCGGCGGGCAGTGGTGTCGCACTGCCGCGGGGCACCGGTGACGCTGCGTGCTCTCGGAGCCTGAAGGTAGCGCCGACGGCCGACGGGATCAAACACGTGTTCGAACGACACGCCGGGCGGTCCGTCGACGTTGTCGGGGGTCGATGCTAGACATCGCACACGCGTTCGATCGAACGCGTGTGCGAGGGGAGATGTGCGCGATGACGACCCGGATGACGACGCGGACGAGCACGGACACGGACGTGCGGGCGGCCTCCGGTCCGGCCGCGGTGGCGGAGGTCCCGGCGCAGGTCCGGCGGGGCGAGGGGTGGGCCGGCGGGGTCACGTCCCCCGGCCCGGCGCGCCCGGCGCCGCCGTGGGCGCCGCCGGCCCCGGGCCTGCCGACGCGGCCCGCGGGCCGGCGTGACGCGCGGCGCCCGGCCGGGCGGCCCGGGGCGCTCGTGACGCCGCTCATGCGCCCGGTGCCGTCGTCGGGTCGCGTGCGGGCCGAGGTGTCCGCGCGGGCCCACGCGCGGGCGGTCGTGCTCCACCGGCGACGCACCGTCGCGACGGTGGTCCTCGGCGTCGTCCTGCTCGGGCTCGTCGTCCTGGTCGTGCGCCTCGGTGGCCCCGTGGCCGGGGACGCGCCGTCGGGGCCGGTGCCCGCGGGCTCGGCCGTGGTCGTGGTGGCCCCGGGGGAGACGTTGGTCGACGTGGCGCACCGGGCCGCGCCCGCGGCCGCCACCGACGCCGTCGTGGCGCGCATCCGCACGGACAACCACCTCGCCGGGTCGGCGGTCGTCGCCGGTCGGCCGCTCGTGGTGCCGGCGGGTTCCTGAAGGCCACTCACCGACCGGGGGTCACTCCCAGGGATCCCGTGCGTCCCGGCCGTCCCGCGGCGCGGCCGCCCGGCGCCGGAGCGCACCGTTCGCCGCGTGCGTCCCCGGACCGCGTGATCCGGCTTGCTTCGAATCTTCGGGTGTCGCTAGCGTCCCGCCCCAACATCTTGTGGTTACATGGTTGTAGTTAGTCCACAAGTTGTGCATGCAGGTAGAGGCCCTGTCCACAGGGAACTCCACCACGTCGGCGGATCCGTCCACCGGCGGCACCCCTCGGTCCACGGCCGGAGGTGCCCGATCCACAGCACCGTCCCCAGGACGACGGCCGGAGAGCGGTCGGTCCACAGGTGGGGACGGGGAGACAGGTCACGGTCACGACGCGGGAGGGGAGCCCAGGGTGCGTTGTCCGTTCTGCCGCAACGACGATTCGCGGGTCGTCGACTCGCGCGAGGCCGACGAGGGCCAGGCGATCCGTCGCCGTCGTTCCTGCACGGGGTGCGGGAAGCGGTTCACCACCGTCGAGGAGGCCGTCCTCGCGGTGGTCAAGCGCAGCGGGGTCACCGAGCCGTTCAGCCGCGACAAGGTCGTGCGCGGAGTGGCCCGGGCCTGTCAGGGGCGTCCGGTCGACCCGGACGCGATCGCGCTGCTGGCCCACCGGGTGGAGGAGACGGTGCGGGCGTCGGGCACGGCCGAGGTGCCGAGCCACGACGTCGGGATGGCGATCCTCGGACCGCTGCGCGAGCTGGACGCGGTGGCCTACCTGAGGTTCGCGAGCGTCTACCGCAACTTCTCCTCCGTGGCCGACTTCGAGGCCGAGATCGCCGACCTCCGGGGCCGCCTGTCGTCGGACGACGGGCCCGCGGACGGCGGGTCGGGGGACGGCTCCGCGGTCGACGGGGCGAGCAGCACGGACAGGACCGACGAGCGGGACAGCGGCGGTGCCCTCGGTACCGCCGACGGTGACCGGTCGCCGACAACGATGCCGGAACGTGGGGAAGCGTCCCCGGCACACGCGAGCACGAGGGGATGAGCGGATGACGGAGACCGTCGGGTCCGACCGGAGCACGGACGGCGCTGCCGATGGGGCGGGCCGCCCGACCGGGGCGCGGGGCCTGTCGATCGGGCGCGTGCACACCACCGAGGGGCGCCACCCCTACGACGAGGTGGAGTGGGAGCGCCGCGACGTCGTCATGACCAACTGGCGCGACGGCTCGGTGAACTTCGAGCAGCGCGGCGTCGAGTTCCCCTCGACGTGGTCGGCGAACGCGACCAACATCGTCACCAGCAAGTACTTCCGCGGCGCGGTCGGCACGCCGCAGCGCGAGTCGAGCCTGCGCCAGCTCATCGACCGCGTGGTGCGCAGCTACACCGAGGCGGGCCGGGCCAACGGCTACTTCGCCACGCCGGCGGACGCCGAGGTGTTCTCCGACGAGCTGACCTGGATGCTCCTGCACCAGTACTTCAGCTTCAACTCGCCGGTGTGGTTCAACGTGGGCACCGCGTCACCGCAGCAGGTCAGCGCCTGCTTCATCCTCTCCGTGGACGACACCATGGAGTCGATCCTCAACTGGTACCGCGAGGAGGGCCTGATCTTCAAGGGCGGCTCCGGTGCCGGCCTGAACCTCTCGCGCATCCGCTCCTCGAAGGAGCTGCTCTCCTCCGGGGGCACCGCGTCCGGCCCGGTCTCGTTCATGCGCGGCGCCGACGCGTCCGCAGGGACGATCAAGTCCGGCGGCGCGACGCGGCGCGCGGCCAAGATGGTCGTGCTCGACGTCGACCACCCGGACGTCGCCGAGTTCATCGAGACCAAGCGCCAGGAGGAGCGGAAGATCCGCGTGCTCCGCGACGCGGGCTTCGACATGGACCTCGGCGGCGCCGACATCGCCTCGGTCCAGTACCAGAACGCCAACAACTCGGTCCGGGTCACCGACGAGTTCATGCGCGCGGTCCAGTCCGGCGGCGAGTTCGGGCTGCGGGCCCGCATGACCGGCGAGGTCATCGAGTCCGTCGACGCGAAGTCGCTGTTCCGGCGGCTGGCCGAGGCGGCGTGGGAGTGCGCCGACCCGGGGCTGCAGTACGACGACACGATCAACGACTGGCACACCTCGCCGGAGTCCGGGCGCATCACCGCGTCCAACCCGTGCTCGGAGTACCTGCACCTGGACAACTCCAGCTGCAACCTCGCCTCGCTGAACCTCATGAAGTTCCTGGGCGACGACGGGCGCTTCGACGTCGAGGGCTTCGTGCGCTCGGTCGAGCTGGTCATCACCGCGATGGACATCTCCATCTGCTTCGCGGACTTCCCGACCGAGTCGATCGGCGAGACCACGCGCGCCTTCCGCCAGCTCGGCATCGGCTACGCGAACCTCGGCGCGCTGCTCATGGCGACCGGCCACGCGTACGACTCCGCGGGCGGCCAGGCGCTCGCCGCCGCGATCACCTCGCTGATGACGGGCGCCGCGTACCGGCGCTCGGCCGAGCTCGCCGGCGCCGTGGCGCCCTACGACGGCTACGCCCGCAACGCCGACGCCCACCGCCGGGTCATGCGCAAGCACGCCGCGGCGAACGACGCGATCCG
>NZ_JBVPVA010000738.1:0-6013 GCF_055612215.1 Actinomycetospora sp.
CACCGGCGCGGAGCGCACCGGCGAGCAACCACCGCAGGCCCGCCGCGTAGGACGCCCGCAGCTCGTCGAGACCCAGCGGCCAGGCGTCGACGGTGCCGGCCACGGCCGCGTCGCCGATCGCGTGCACGACCAGCACCCGGATCGCGGTGTCCTGCGCGGCCTCGTCGTCCACCCCGGCGCGGGCCAGCAGCGCGCGCATCGCGTCCCCGAGCCGCTGCGCGTTCTCCCCGCGCGCGCCGCGACGGGCCACGAAGTGCGGCACCAGGCCGGGGTGGGCGAGCAGCAGCTCGTGGGTCGCGGTCATCAGCGCGGTCAGCCCGGCCTCGGGGTCGGCGGACGGGTCCGGGAGCGGCAGCGCGCGGAGCAGGTCGTCGAGCACGGCGTCGAGCAGGCCCTCGCGGCCCTCGACGTGGCTGTAGAGGGCGTTCGGCGCCACGCCGAGCCGGCCGGCGACGGCGCGCATCGAGAGCGCCGACCCGTCGTCGAGCACCGCCCGCGCCGCGCCCACCACGGCCTGGCGACTCAGCCCCGCCCGCTGTCCCGGTGCCCGCATGCTTGGAAACTGTACGCCGTCCAGCTAAGCTGGACACCGTCCAACTCGACCCGGAGGCCGCCATGACCGACACGCTCCTCACCGGCACCGCCGCCGGCGTCCCCTACGTGCTGCGCCCGCCGGCCACCCCGCGCGCCGACGCCCCGCTCGTCCTGGCCTGGCACCTCATGGACGCCCCGCGCACCGAGCAGGCGTTCGCGGCGGCCCTGCCCCTGGCGGGGCTCGACGCCTGGCGGCTCTACCCCGGTCTGCCGATGTGCGGGGCGCGCTCGCCCGGCTTCGAGGAGATCCTGCGGCTGGGTCGGGAGGAGCCGGTCCTCAACCTGCACGGCGCCGTCAACGCCGCGGCCGTCGCCGAGCTGCCCGCCCTCCTCGACGCGGTCCGTGCGGAGCACGGCCTCGGTGACGGCCCGGTCGCCGTCGCCGGCGGGTCCGCCGGGGCGGGGATCGCCGGAGCGGCGATCGTCGAGGACGTCGTCGACGCGCGCGCCGCGGTCCTCGTCAGCCCGCTCCTGGTGCTGCGGCCCGTCGTGGCGGAGCTCGCGACGTTCTTCGGGATGGACTACCGCTGGACGCCCGAGTCCGAGGCGGTGGCCGACCGGATGGACCTCGTGGCCCGGTCCGGGGAGCTCGGCGAGGTGCCGGTGCGCTGCATCGTCGGGGCGCAGGACGCCGCCGAGGCGTTCCTCGACCCGGCGGCCCGGCTCCGCGACCTGCTGGTGGCGCGCGGCGTCCACGCCGACCTCCATGTGGTCGAGGGCATGGGGCACGCCCTCGCCGAGGAGCCCGGGGTCGAGCCCGCGCCGCAGACCGCGCACGCGGCCGAGGTCGACCGGCTCGCCGTCGCCTGGCTCGCTCAGGCCCTCGAGTTGGCCTGACCCAGCGCCTTCGTCAGGTCGGCGAGCAGCTGCGGGACATCGTCGCGGGGGACCACCGCCTGCACCACGGCCATCGTCGTCGGGTCCTCGCGGGCGGCCCGCAGCGCCGCACGCAGCTCACCCACGGTCTCCGCGCGGCACGCCGTCGCCCCGCCGTCCGGGGCGAACATCGCCGGCATCGCCGTCCAGTCCCAGCGCGTGATGTCGTTGTACGGCTCGGCCGGGCCGTGGATGGCGCGCTCGACGGTGTAGCCGTCGTTGTCCACGACGACCACCAGCGGCGCCAGCCCCTCCCGGACCATTGTGCCCAGCTCGGCCACCGTGAGCTGCGCGGCGCCGTCGCCGATCAGCAGGATCCCGCGCGAGGCGGGCTGGGCCAGGCACGCCCCGAGCGTCGCCGGGAGCGTGTAGCCGATCGAGGCCCACAGCGGCTGGCCGATGAAGGTCACCCCGCTCGGGAGGCGGTGGGTGGAGGCGCCGTAGAACGACGTGCCCTGGTCGGCGAGGACCACGTCGCCCTCCTGCAGGAACCCCGCGACCTCGGCCCACAGCGCGTCCTGGGAGAGCGGCTCCGCGTCGTCGTGCGCGCCCACCGGGTCCGCGGTGCCGTGCCGGCGAGGGGACGCCCCGCCCCGCGCCGCGAGCTCGCGCACCAGCGGGACCAGGGCGCCGAGGGCGGTCGGCAGCTCGATCGGGGCGAACGTCGCCGCACCGACGCTCGCCGTCCGCGGCCCCAGCTCGATCGTGCGCGGGCGCGTGATCCGCTGCGTGAAGAACCCGCTGGTGAGGTCGGTGAACT
This sequence comes from Actinomycetospora sp., assembly GCF_055612215.1. Taxonomy (NCBI): domain Bacteria; kingdom Bacillati; phylum Actinomycetota; class Actinomycetes; order Pseudonocardiales; family Pseudonocardiaceae; genus Actinomycetospora; species Actinomycetospora sp. The sequence goes on from NZ_JBVPVA010000738.1 coordinate 2,231, forward strand.
GCACCCCGGCGACGATCAGCGCGGCCGCGTCCTCGACGGTCGACCGGACGTCCTCGGCGCTGGCCGCCCCGGCGTAGGTGCCGACGAAGGCCTCGACGCTCTCGTCGACGAGGCTCTTCGCCCAGACCGTGGTCGCGTGCGGCACCGGCCCGGCGTCGAGCAGCTCGCGGAGCACCTCCCGGCCGCCCACGCGGTGGGTCAGCAGGCCGGCGAGCAGCGCGACCCGGTCCACCGAGCCGGCCCGTTCGAGCAGCGTGCGGGCGGCGTCGACGAACCCGGCCAGCGCCTCCGGGTCGGTGTGGTCGACCGGGGTCGGCAAGGGCTCCGCCGGCGGGTCGACCGCCGCCGCCGAGACGTCGGTGGGGATGAGCAGGTAGCCCGGGAGGTGCCGGTCGCGGACCTCGGCGAGCACCCGGTCGATCTCCGCGCGGGCGGTCTCGGCGGTCAGCGCCGCGCGGGCGCACGTGATGCCCTCGTGCATCGTCATGAAGTGCGTGAAGACGCCGTCGCCGAGCGAGTGGTGGACCATGCGGTGCGCCGCCTGGTGGTCGGTCGACGGGGCGCCGACGACGTGCACGACGGGCACGTGCTCGGCGAAGCTGCCGGCCACCGCGTTGATCGCGGACAGCTCGCCCACGCCGAACGCGGTGGCGAGGGCGGCCATGCCGCGCAGCCGCCCGTAGCCGTCGGCGGCGTACCCCGCGTCCAGCTCGTTGGCGCAGCCCACCCAGGTCAGCCGCGCGTGGCCCACGACGTGGTCGAGCATCGCGAGGTTGTAGTCGCCCGGCACGCCGAAGACGTGCTCGATGCCCACCTCGGCGAGCCGGTCGGCGAGGTAGTCGGCCACGCAGTAGGTCATGGCCGAGATGCTGCCAGCTCGCCCCGACGGCCTGCGACGATCCGCACGTGAACCCCGTGGACACCGTGGACACCGTGGAAGCCTCAGTCGGCCTGCGGCGCCTCGCCGCCCTGCGCCTGGTCGGCGAGCGCTGCGCGACCCCCGCCGAGGCGGTCGGGGTGCTGGGTGCGGCGCAGGGCCAGGACCTGCCCGGTGTGCTCGCCTCGATCGCGATGCGGACCGCGTCCGGCGACGTCGCGGAGGTACGGCGGGCGTTCGACGACGGCGAGCTCGTCCGCTCCTGGCCGATGCGCCGCACGCTGCACGTCGTCGCCGCCCGGGACCTGGCCTGGATGCTGCCGCTCGCCACCGCGCCCGCGCTCGCGGCGGCCGCCAAGCGCCGGACCCAGCTGGGGCTCGCCGACGAGACCGTCGAGCGCGCCGGGGAGGTGGCGCGCGAGGTCCTCGCCGGGGGCGGGCGGGCCACCCGCACCGAGCTCGCGGCGCACTGGGCGGAGGCCGGCCTGGCGCTCGACGCCGGCCACGTCACGCACACCGTCTCCGTGCTGGCGATGCGGGGGCTGCTGGCCTACGGGCCGTTCGCGACGCCCAAGGAGCAGGCGCTCGTCCTGCTCGACGACTGGGTGCCTGCACCGCGCCGGCTCGAGCGCGAGGAGGCGCTCACCGCGTGGGCCCGCACCTACTTCACCGGCCACGGCCCGGCCCGCCGGCAGGACTTCGCCCGCTGGACGGGCCTCCCGGCCGCCGACGTGCGGACCGCGGTCGAGGGCGCGCGCGAGCACCTCGTCGCCGACGACGACGGCCTCCTGCTCGACCCCGCGACCCCCGCGCGGCTCGCCGCCGCCGACGACCCGGGGGCCGAGCTCCTCCTGCCGGGCTTCGACGAGTTCGTCCTCGGCTACGGCGAGCGCGCCGAGGTCCTCGACCCCGAGCACGCCGACCGCATCGTGCCGGGGGGCAACGGCATGTTCCGCCCGACGGTCGTGCGCGAGGGCCGCGTCGTCGGGACCTGGAAGTGGGTGGGCAGCGGCAGGAACCGGCGCGTGGAGCGCGAGCTGTTCGCGGGCTGATCATGTACGACGGGTGCGATCAGGGAGCAGACTCCCGGGACATGACGACGACGGCTCGCTCGGCCTCCGCGGTGTCCTCGCCCCGGACCATCGAGATCCCGGTGGTCCCGATCGGCGCGCTGCTCGACGGCGCCGCCCGACGCTTCGGCGACCGGGCCGCCCTGGTGCACCACGACGACGTCCTCACCTACCGCGGGCTGTGGGAGGAGGCGTGCGGGGTCGCGCACGCGCTCGCCGCCCGCGGGATCGGGCCCGGCGACGTCGTCGCGCTGCACCTGCCGAACCGGCTGGTGTGGCCGGTCGCGTACCACGGCGTCCTGCTGGCCGGGGCCACCGTCGCGCTCGCGAGCCCCGCCCTGCCGCGGGACCTGCTCGACGCCCAGCTCGCCGACGCGGGCGCGGTCGCCGTCGTCAGCCTCGACCCGTCGCTCGAGAACGTGATCATCACCGACGGGCGGCACCTCGACCTGCCCGTGGCCGCCCACGACGCCGCGCCGGTCGTCGACCTCGACCCCACCGTCGCCCTCGCGCACCTCGCCTACACCGGCGGCACGACCGGGCGCTCCAAGGGCGTGGAGCTGACCCACGCGAACGTCGTCGCCAACGTGCTGCAGTACGTCGCCACGACGGCCGGGGCGGTGCCGGCGCCCGACGTGCACGGCGGGATCACCGTCGAGCAGGCCTCGCCGCCCGAGGAGCACCCGGTCCGGCTCGGCGAGGCCGTGTCGCTGGCCGTCGCCCCGTGGTTCCACGCCATGGGCACCAACGGCCTGACGATCGGGCTGGTCACCGGGACCACGGCCGTCGTCCAGGACCGGTTCGACCCGGCCGGCTACCTCGCCGACGCCGAGCGTCACCGCGCGACGACGCTGACCGGCGCCCCCGCGATGTACCACGCCCTGCTCGCCCACCCGGACACCGCGACGCGCGACCTGTCCTCGGTGCGCACGGTGACCTCCGGCGCGAGCCCCATGGCCGTCGCGCAGGCCGAGCGCATCGCGGCGCTGATGCCCGACGCCGTCGTCGTCGAGGGCTACGGGCTCACCGAGGCGACCATGGGTCTCTGCATCTCGCCGTCGGAACGCTCCGCGCACCGCCGCGTGGGGACGGTCGGGCTCCCGGTCGCGAACACCGAGCTCGTGCTGCTGCCCGTCGAGAGCGGGCGGCCCGGGGACGAGCCGGTGCCGCTCGGCGAGCGCGGCGAGATCTGGGCGCGCGGCCCGCAGGTCATGCGCCGCTACCACGACCGTCCCGACGAGACCGCCGAGAGCCTCGTGGACGGCTGGCTGCGGACCGGCGACATCGGGGTCCTCGGCGAGGACGGCCACCTCGAGGTGGTGGACCGGGCGAAGGACATGCTGCTCTACAAGGGCTACAACGTCTTCCCCCGCGAGCTCGAGGAACTGCTGGCCGCGCGGCCGGAGGTGCGGACCGCGGCCGTCGTCGGGCTCCCGGACGACGCGGTGGGGGAGCTCCCGACGGCGGCGGTGGTCCTGGCGCCGGGCGCCGCCGGGGTGGCGGAGCTGGCCGCTGCGGTGAACGGGGCGGTCCGGCCCTACGAGCGGTTGCGCCGGATCTACGCGGTGGACGCCCTGCCCGTCTCGGCGGCGGGGAAGGTCCTCAAGCGGGAGCTGCGCGCGACGCTGCTCGCGGTGGAGGGCGGGCCGGACTGGACCGACGGGTGAGCGGCGCGACCTGAGAGATCCGGTGGGCGGCCACCGGAGCGCACTGCTCTGATCGGAGCAGCCGTGCGCTGCTGGGCGCCGCTCTCGCGGCGCCGGGCGGTACCGGGCGGCGGGGTTCTCATGTTCGCGTTCCGCGAGGGGCCGGCTCCCTAGCGTGGCCGCCGACCCC